>WFYH01000172.1 GCA_015490215.1 Aquificaceae bacterium | reverse complement strand
CTGTCGGTGTAAATGCTGAAGGGGTCGTTCCTGAGGGTGAGTTCAAGGTACAGAATGGACTTCCTCCAGTCCTCCGTTTTGTAGTAAGAGACCCCCAACCTAAAGAGAAGGTGGGCATCTTCCCTGAGGTAGTTGTTCACGTTCACCGCCAAGACCATGTAGTCTATAGCCTTCTTGTATTTCCCGAGGTTGAAGTTGTAAAAGCCGAGGGTCATGTAGTAGAGATCAAGATAATCCGCGGGAACCCCTTCCTTGTTCAAAGCGGAAACGTAATCGTAGCCTTCAATACCTCCTTCCAATGAAGAAGCGTAGCCATATTTGATCATGTATTCAGGTCTTTCCGTCTCACCGTAGAGGTTGGCGTAGATGTTCTTGGCGGTTTCATACCACTGCAGGAGAAGGTAGGCGTCCGCCACAAACTCCCTTTGAGTGTGTATGAACCTCGGAACCTTGTAATGAAAGGGATACTGGTTCAGATACCCTATGGCGGCAAAGATACCCTTTCTGCTCTTTGAAACGTAGGAAAAGAGGGCATAGCTTTTCCCCAAATAGAGGTAAGCCAACTCTCCATAATAGGACTTAGGACTCACCGAGTAAGCCCTTCCAAAGTAGTGTATGGCGTCACGGTAGTTGAGAACCTTCAGGCTCTCCAAACCTTTACGAAAGTAAAAGCGGGACAGCTCAGGGCTTTTCGTCTTTTCCGAGTTAAAGGAGTAGGTTGATATTAACGCTATCAGCCCCAGTATTAAAAGTTTCCTCAGCAACCCTTTCATTCTCTCTTATATTAAACCTCTGCCTCTCCTCCCGCTTTGAATACTTGGGGTTCTTAGGGGTAAACTCGGTGCCATTCACCCTCAGAGCAGAGAGGCTAAGTCCCAATCCTTCCAAGCTCTTGGCGAGTCTCTGAACGTCAAGGTATGACAGTTTGTTTTCTAAATTTTCCTGAGACCTTACGTCAACGCTCAGGTAGTTGCTCTGAAATTTGAACCTGAGGTTCACATCCTCAAAGCGGAGGCTCAGGTTCTTAGTCGTTTGCCTTTGCTCGGGCAAGGGTGGTTCTTTGCGTTGAATTTGCTGAACCTCTTCCGCTTCTACATCGTTTCTGGGGTTTTGGGAGAAGTCAAAACCCACCGTGCGGTTTTCCTCGGGCTTTACACCCCCTTTGGCGGTTACCTTCTCCGTCCCACCGCCATCTAACTTTTTCCCCTCGGAAGCCAAGCTTACCTCGGAGCCATCCTTAACCTGTCCGAAAGGTCTTAGGGTTTGCTGACTTGCTTTCTGCAGGCTTTGGGGGTTTTCAGGCTCTGGTTCCACCCTATTGGGAAGCGGGTAATTCCCCTGCGGACGTTCCGCCTTCGGCTCTACCGCTTCCTTACCCTTTGCCTCTTGCGGTATTGAGGATACCCTTCCTTGCTCAATAGTGATCCTTTGCTCCTTTACCTCTCTTAGATTTCTTTCAATTCGCAGATCATCATGGACAGGTGAATCCGCCTTGGGAACATCCGCTTTTCGGGTATCTTTTGCTTCAAATCTGATGTTTTCAACTTTCGGGTTTTCTTTCCGCTCGGAGTTATTCACAGCAGGTGAAGCGGTGTTAAGCGTTTCCTTTCTAACTTCCCTCTGTTTGAAGCTTATGGAAGGTTCAAGAGATACGTTTCCCTTTTGCAGACTCTCTTTTGGGTTTTTAGCTCCCTCAACCGCCTCTTGCTTTAAGTCCGCACGGGGCACCTTTTTTTCTTCGGAATTTGGATTGACCGCAGTCTCTAACTTTGCCCTCAGATCCTTCGGCAAGTTTTCCTGTTTTTGGTGGACAAACCCTGAGTTGTTTACGCTTTTTTCCACCCGCTCCGCCTTCTCCGAGAAGGCAGGCTTTTGCTGATCTTTACCGACTTCAGCGTTTACGGAATTATCCGCTACCCCCTTGGGGACGCTTCTTAAGCGTTCCTGCTCCTTTGGAACTTTCTCAACTTGGCTTAGAAGTTCCGAAGTCTCTTGAGGCTCTCCTTCTCCATTTTGAGGTTGAAGGGTCAGAACCTCTTGGGATACGGGAGGTTTTGCAGGAACTTGAAGGTTTTCTTCTTTTTTATAGGAAATAAAATTCACTTGTTGGGTATCCTCTTTCTGTGGAGGCTCACCGAGTTGGGATGTAGGATTTTCAGCCCGAGGGGTAAACTCCCTTGAGGCTAAGAGGATTTTCAGTAGTTCCGAGAGCTTTTCCTGTCCGCTCACGCTGTTCTTATCATAGGTTTTGGTAACTTCATCGGCTTGCGAAGTTTCAGTGGGAACCTCCTTTTCAAGGTTCGGAAGAAAAACCTTTAAAGAGGCTATCAATCTCAGCAGGTCAGGTTGGTCTTTCTCAACTTTCTCTTTATCCGAAAAATCTCCCTCGGGGGCTAATTCCTGCAGAATTTGGTTCTCTTCACCCAAAGCCTCTTGAGGTAAGGTTTCCCTTTGACTTAATAGACTAAGAAGCTCTTCAGGAAGAAGGTTCTTTTCAGGATATCCTTCAAGGTACACCCCTTGAGCTTGAACTTGACCGTTCAGAACCTCCAAAAGAACAGCGAGGAAGTCCCCTTCCTGCCCCCCCTTTAGAGAAGGGTTTGTAAGATCACCCTCCTTAAGAAGCCCTTCAAAAAAGAGTTTATTCAGCATTCATAAGCTTTAATATCGGCAGGAAGGCGGAGTGTTATAATTTTTGCAAGAAACTACACCTCGGAGGTAAGGGATAATGGATCTCTACGAATACGAAGCCTACGACAAGATCTTTAAGAAATACGGCATTCCCACCCTCAGGTATATGTTCGTAGACCACATAACCGAAGAGGTGGAAAACTTTGTAAACCAGCTCGGAGAGTGCGTAGTAAAGT
>WFYH01000171.1 GCA_015490215.1 Aquificaceae bacterium | reverse complement strand
TTGTTTGTTACCAGAGCGCTCGGCTTCCCCGCCCTTGCCCCTTCCACGTCCTTATCGCTCTGGCAGAAAACCACCGTTCCCTCTTTCGGTTTTTGGGGGGAGGAGACGCCCTTTATCTCCACGTTCTGGTCTCCTATCAGCTTCCCCCCCAAGAGATCCGCAAGCTCTCCGAGTCTCACAGCCTTTCCTCCACTATCCTCTTTATAAGCTCCTGCCTTTTTTCACCTTTCTTCAAAGACTCCCTAAGGCGGGCTACCTCCTCCAAAATCCTGTCTACATTCTCCGGAAGACAGCTCTCTATTATTTCCCTCACCCTTTTTGAAAGGGCGGGAACCCTTCCCCCTGTGCTTATGCCGATAACCAAGTCCCCCCTAACGACGAGGGAGGGAAATATAAAATTACAGTAGTCGGGGGAGTCCACCGAGTTGCAGAGGATACCCCTTTTCTCACAGAGTTTGAATATCCTCCTTTGCAAAGCCAAACTGTCCACAGCCACTATAACCGCAAAGGCGTCCTTTAAATCGCTTACCAGAAACCTTCTTTTCTTTAGGGTTATCTTTCCCTCTTTTGCCAAGCGTTTTATGGTCTCCGTGACCTTGGGTGCTACTACGGTTATGTTGTTTGTAAAGGGGAGGAGCTTTTCAACCTTTCTGGTGGCTACCTTCCCCCCGCCCACAACCAGCACCTTCTTGTCCCTGATATCTATAAAAAAGGGAAAGTAGCCCATCACTCAGCCCAGAGACCCTTCCCCAGCTCCATGGCTTTGCGCTGGAGTTTTCTGAAACGCTCCGCATACTTTACGTTGGGGGGAACCGTATAGACAGTAGCGTAACCCTCTTCAAGTAGGACCTCGTTCAGCATCCTCCCGTCGGGAAGGTACACGTAAGCCAAAAGCCTTCCGTAACGGTCGTGGAGTTGAACGTCCGTTTCAAGGTATACGGTGGTCCCGGGAGGAATGAGCTTCTTCGTAAAGCGGGAAGCTTTTCTGCCCATCTCTATGATTTCCTCTATATCCATACCGCTTCTTCTTGCGTCCCTGTAAGCTTTCCTGTTCTTTCTGCTTTCGGGGGTGTCCACACCTATGAGTCTTACCTTTACCTCTTCTCCACTTTTGAGCCTGCACTTGAAAGTGTCACCGTCGTATACCTTAACCACAACGCAAGGGATACGATCATTGGAACTCTCTTTGGCGTTGGCACCGCCTAACCTTTTAAACTGCTCCTCCGAGCGCTTAACGTAGGTGAGCAACACAAGAACAACGAGGCCATAGGAAAAGAGCTTCCACAGAAGGGGAGGGTTTTTCTTGCGCATCTAAGATTTTCCGCCCGCTATGGCGGGAACTATGGAGAGAACATCACCGTCCTTTAGCTCCGTATCCGCTCCCTTGAGAAACCTTATGTCTTCATCGTTAAGGTAGAGGTTTACGAACTTTCTCAGTTCTCCGTTCTCATCAAGGAGCCTCTCCTTAAATCCCGGATACTGCTGATCCAACTTCTCTATAGCTTCCCTAACGGTTTTAGCCTCAACCTCAACCTCTCCTTGACCGTCGGTAAGCCTCCTCAAAGGTGTAGGAACCCTAACAGTTACCGCCATTGCTAATCTAACTACCCGAACCGTGCTAATGGCACAGCTCGGGTGCCGGGCTATTTATACCCCGCCTTTTCAGGGTGTCCACAGACCCGGCAGGCGGCATTTGGACACCCGCAAACCCTCTTGTGCACCGCACCTGCATAAGTATTATACTTTACGGAGATCCGCCATCTTGAAAGCGGATGGAAATTTTTTATAATTTTTTATTGGCAGTCCCCGTAGCTCAGGCGGATAGAGCGCGAGATTCCTAATCTCGAGGTCGGAGGTTCGAGTCCTCCCGGGGACGCCATTTAACTACCTTCCCAGATCTCTGCAGACCCTCAGATGTGTTAAGAGAAGATTGTTGTGGATACCGTTTGCGAACATCCCTCTTAAAACTCGGCAGCAGATCTTAACCCTTTCGTTTTCCTTTAAATTCGGAACACCTCCGTGGGCGTATCTGTTGAGCAGATATCCACAGTCTATAAGCTGCCCCCTGTAGTTGACTATCCCGTTGTAAACTCCGTAAGCGATAAGGGGCATCCCCGCAAGCAAAAGCATCAGAAACTTAACTTTCCTCCTCATCTTTGTATTTCTCCCTTATGTTCATAACCTCGTCAATGTTGTCAAAGAAAACCTCTATGAGCTGAGGATCAAAGGCTTTACCCTTTAGAGAGGTCATATAGTCAACGGTTTTTTCCAAAGGCCATGGTTCTTTGTAGGGTCTTTTGGACATGAGGGCGTCAAAAACGTCCGCCACGGCGGTGATTCTACCCCACAGGCTTATCTCCTCTCCTTTCTTTCCGTTAGGGTAGCCCGTCCCGTCCCACTTTTCGTGGTGGTCAAGGGCAACCAGAGCAGCCATCTGCATAAGCTCGCTCTCGCTGTCTTTTAGTATTTCGTAACCGATAATGGTGTGCTTCTTCATTACTTCCCATTCCCAATCGGTAAGCTTTCCCTTTTTGAGGAGAATGGCATCGGGTATTCCGATCTTGCCTATGTCGTGCATGGGTGCGGCAAGCATGAGGTTGTCGCAGGTCTCCTTGTCAAGACCTATTTTTTCCGCCATAAGGCGGGCAAAAAGCCCCACCCTGACTATGTGGTTATAGGTCTCTGGATCCTTATACTCCGCTGCGTGGGAAAGCCTCATTATGGCTTCCCTGTATGCTTCCTTTATCTTCCTCTGAAGAAGCGAGGTTTCTATAGCAGAAGCGGCGTAACCGCCCAAGAGGGTAAATAGTTCCACATCCTCTTCGGAGAAACTTCCGTTTCTTTTGTTTACCGCCTGAAATACACCGAGGGTTTTCCCCTTCTTGTCAAGCAGGGGTATGGCAAGGATATTCTCGGTTTTATAGCCTGTCTGTTTGTCCACCTCGGGGTTGAATCTGCTGTCCGCGTAGGCGTCGTTAACGACAAGAGGCTTCCTGTTTTCCGCCACCCAACCCACTATACCTTTATTTGAGGGAACCCTTATTTCCTTAACCCCATGGGCTACCTTTGTCCAAAGTTCGTTCCTTTGCTCGTCAAGCAGAAAGAGGCTGCACCTGTCCACCTCAAGTATCTCCCGGGCAAGGTCGGAAAGGATCAGAAGAAGCTTATCCACATCCTGCTCTCTGTTTATCTTCTCTGCGGAGGAAAGAAGAAGTTTCAACCTTCCCAGTTCGGACATAACACATAAAAGATGGAGGTTTTTTCTCCTTCGGGCAAGTTAAGTTTACCTGAGGTGGTGGCGTATAAATTTGAAAACCTCTATAACTGCAGATATGTTTTTTCCGTCAACAACACCATTGGTGCTCATAGACTCTACAAGATAGTGAGCTACCTCTACGTCCATACCTGTGCTGTGGTGGATAAGGTCTCCCAAAAACTTCTTCTGCTTGTCCGAAGGTTCTTTGGTAGGATCCTCAAGGTATCTGCTCAACTTTATGTAGAGTTTGGCAAGAGCTAGTGAGTCTTTTGCATTGTAGACAGCCACCTCTCTGTAGTTTCCCGAAAGGAAGGTTTCCTGTATCTGCGACCCGTCAATAGAGTCCTTGGGAGAGTCTATACCCAACCTTCTGCATATAAAGTCAAGGCTATACATCCGCTCTCTTGCCCCTTCCGAAAGGAAGAAGAGAATATCCGTGTGAAACTCTCTCGAAAAGAGCCTTTTGTCTATGTCAATATCGTGGACGATGCTTCTTACCTTCACAAAGGGTGCATCAAAGGCGTAGCCGTTAAAACTCACAACCCTGTCCGCCTGTGATATCTCTTCCCAGAAAATCTTAAGAAGCTCCTTTTCCCCGAGAGCTAAATCCTCCGACCTTACCGGTATAAGGGCTACCGGGCAGTCTTTGAGCTCCACGGTCTCTTCCCTTTCTTCGCCGGAGGTCAGATAGTAAGTTCTTCCCTCCCTAAGCGATCCATCCTCTACCAAGGCGACGCTGAAGGATATCAACCTTGCTACAAAGGGGTTAAAAGCCAATTCATTTAGGGTCTCCTCGTCACTCCTTTCCCTTTTACCCCTCTTTTTGAGATAGATAAACTCCTTGTAGCTGAGGTCTTCAAGGTCTGGAACCGTTTCCACATCAAAGGCTAAAACCCTCATGACATCCCTCCCGAGTTTACATTTTATACTTAAATTGTGGAGGTCCTTGAAAACGTGCCCCTTAGCAGTTTGACTACCATAAAGGTAGGGGGGGTGGCTCGCTATTATGGACAGCCTTCCACACTTGAAGAGTTAAAGTATCTCCTTGATTTTGCAAAGGATAAGGACATCCCCCTTTTCATCCTCGGTGGAGGGTCAAACACAGTCTTCGGGGACTTTGAAGGTTTGGTGATCAACATGAAAGGGTTCACGGGAATGCATGTAGAAAGTCTTGGGGAAACTTACAAGGTAACCGCATTTGCAGGCACACCCTTGAAGGAGATCATCAAGCTCGCCTTAAGGAAAAACTTAGAAGGTATATACAGGCTCGCGGGCTTTCCCGCCACCGTGGGAGGAGCGGTCTCCATGAACGCGGGTGCCTTTTCCGTAGAGATAAGGGACTTCCTTGAAGAGGTGGAATTTCTCAGCTGGAATGGGGAAACCGTCAGAGCAAAAGCCGAAGAACTCAGATTCGGCTACAGGATCTCCCCCTTTCCTGAGATAGGAGTAGTCCTCAGGTGCACCTTCAAACTCCGCAGATCCGACAAGGATGTAACCGAGGAATACAGAGGTATAGTCATGAAGAGAAAGAAAAGCCAGCCTATCAACCTTCCTACCTGCGGATCAACCTTTAAAAATCCCTACCCCTTCTATGCGGGCGAGCTTCTGGAGAAGGTAAAGCTCAAGGGTGAGAGGTTCGGCGGTGTAGCCTTTTCGGAAAAGCACGCCAACTTTTTGGTTAACTTGGGATGGGGAAAAACGGCAGATGTTAAAAAAGCCCTCCGGGAAGCCAAAAGGAGGGTTTTTGAGGAGTTCGGAATACGCCTTCAGGAGGAGGTGAGGATAGTTGAAAGTGGCGGTTCTTATGGGGGGACCTTCCTCTGAAAGGGAGATATCCCTGAAAACCGGAAGAGCGGTGGCGCAGGCTCTGAGGGACTTAGGGCACGAAGTATACGAGCTTGATTTGGACGAGGATCTCTGCTTTAAGCTGAAGGAGATAAAGCCCGACAAGGTGTTTATAGCCCTGCACGGTTACATGGGCGAAGACGGGCGGGTGCAGGGTTTTCTTGATGTTCTCGGCATTCCCTATACCGGCTCAGGGGTGCTCGGCAGCGCCTTGGCGATGGACAAAGATGTAACTAAGAAGATCCTCTCCTACGAGGGTATACCTACACCCCGTTGGAAGGCTGTAAGAGAAGATGAGGATGTAAACTGGGATATCTTCCCTGCGGTGGTAAAGCCCGCAGACCACGGCTCAAGTGTGGGACTCAAGGTGGTGGAAAATGAAAGGGAGCTAAAAGAAGCCTCTAAAGAGCTTTTCCGAATTACCGAAAAGATACTCATAGAGGAATTTATAAGGGGTAGAGACATGACGGTAGGCGTGCTTAGGGGAAAAGCGCTTCCGGTGATAGAGATAAGACCCAAAAAGGGTATATACGACTACGAAAGCAAATATACGAAGGGTGCTTCCGAATACCTGTTCCTTGAAGATGAGGAGCTCAGTAAAAAGCTCCAAGAGATAGCCCTAAAGGTTCACAGGGCTTTGGAGCTGGGGGACTTTTCACGGATAGACTTCAGGGTTGATGAGAAAGGAAACCCTTACGTTCTTGAGGCGAATACCATACCCGGACTTACGGAGCTTAGCCTCTTCCCTATGGCTTGTAAAAAAGCGGGTATAGAATTTAAAGATATGCTTTCTTTGATGCTCGGAGGCTGAATTGAAGGGAAAAGGGAAGGAGCTGACTTCTTACCTTGCGGTCTTTTTCTGGGTAAGTTTGGTAGCATTTGCAAGCTTTTTTATCCCCTCTTTCCTTACCTACCTTCCCTTTTTCAAACTCAAAGAGATAAAGGTTGATGGAAACACCTACCTTGACTTTTCCCTGATAAAGCCTGTAGTTGAAGACCTCTCTTACAACATCCTCAAGTTAAACGAAGACGATATAGAGAAAGCGCTCAACGACAGGCTCGGGAACTCGGTAGAGAGGGTTATTTTGAAAAAAACCTACACCTCCGAGGGATTGGTTCTTGAGCTCAGGATAAAGGAGAGGAAGCCCGTGGCACGTTTGAAGACCGGTTCGGGCTACGTGTTCGTTGACAGGAAAGGGGAGATATTTGTTCCCCCGAGGGGTTTTGAAAAGATAAAGGTCCCCCTTGTGGTAAGCGACAGCCCCGAGCGTTTAAAAGAGAACTTCGGAAGGATTTACAGATACATCCTCAGCTCCGCTATGCCCATAAAAAAAGTGGTTCTCAAAGGGGATAGGACTATCGTTGAGGGAGTGTCAAAAAGGGTAATCCTACCTCCCGCGGAAAATATATCCGATAAAGTTTTTTCCCGCCTCAACTTGATTTATAATTTTCCGCAGGAAAATGTTGATTTGCGCTACAGTAGGTTTATCTTAGTAAGAAACTGAGGCGGGATGAAAACAGTAGCATCGGTAGACATAGGATCTGACAAGATAGTAGCTCTGATAGGGGAGGTAGATCCCTACGGTGACATACACATCATAGGTGTGGGTCAATCCAAAGCCCGCGGGGTAGATAGGGGTTCCATAACACGCCTTGAGGTGGCTGCCCGTGCAATATCAACCGCCGTGCGGGAAGCGGAGGAGATGTCCGGTCACAAAGTTGAGGAGGTTACTATCAACGTGTCCGGAGCCAGCATAAGGAGTCAGAATGAGAAAGAAACTGTCCCCATACACCCCTCACCTATGGAAGTTCAGGAAGAACATGTTAACCGCCTTCTTGAGATGAGCATATCTAAAGCAAAGGAAGAGGGCTTTGACATAGTTCACTTGATCCCGAGGAAGTATACCCTCGACGATCAGGAGGGAGTTGAGCACCCCATAGGTCTTGTTGGTTCAAAGCTAAGCGCTCAGATACACATAGTTAAAGTAAGCGCCACCCTGAGCAAAAACTTGGAAAAGACCGTTCAGACCGCTGGCTTTGTCCCGAGCCAAAAGGTAGCCAACGCTTTGGCATCCGCACGGGCGGTCCTGAAAGATGAAGAGATGGAAGACGGAGTGCTCCTCATAGACATGGGGGCGGGGCTTACGGACTTTGTACTCTACCTTGAGGGTCAGCCCATAATGACCGGGTGCATTCCTCTTGCTGGCAACGCCATAACCAAAGATATAAGCTACTTTATGAAGGTAGACCAAGACGAAGCGGAGCGCCTCAAGAGGGAGCACGGGGTAGCACTCGTGGACCTCGTTAAAGAGGACGAAATACTTAAGATAAAGCCGAGGGGTGAAACGAGGGAGATATCCGTTGAAAAGTTCCGCCTCGTGGAGGTAATTCAGGTAAGGCTTGAGGAGATTATAGAAAAGGTAATAAAGGCTATAGAGGATGCAGGCTTTAAGATTGACAGTGCCAATGCGGGAATTGTGATAACGGGAGGCTGTGCGAACCTTAAAGGGATAAAGGAGTTTCTTGAAAGATTTACCGACCTCCCCGCAAGGGTAGGAGTCCCTCAGGGCATAATCGGTCTAAAAGAGAAGATAGAAGATCCCTCCTTTTCAACTGCGGTGGGACTGCTTAAGTTTGCCGCATC
>WFYH01000170.1 GCA_015490215.1 Aquificaceae bacterium | reverse complement strand
GTGCTCTGCGGACGGCTCTATTCGCTATCTCTTCCGCGGAAAGTCCTTCCTCAAAAGAGTAGTAAGGAACCCCTATCTTCTCGGAGAGTCTTTCAAGCTGGAGCATTGCAGCCGGGCGCCTTATGTCAGTGGAAGAGACCGCAACGGAGTGTCCCTTCTTTTTGAGGAGGTTTGCTATCTTCCCTATGGTGGTGGTCTTTCCCGTTCCCTGCAGACCAACAAAAAGAACGGTTCCCTTTTTGAGATCTTCCTTTTCCTTTCCGAGTATGTTTACAAGTTCTTCATAGACTATGGCTATAACTTGCTCAGCTGGGGAAAGGTTCTTCTTAACCTCCTGAGAAAGTGCCCTTTCCCTTACCCTTTTGAGGAATCTCTTTGTAACGTCGTAGTCTACGTCCGCTTCCAAAAGGGCAAGCCTTATGTCCCTAAGGGCGTTGTTTACCACCTTATCGGTAAGCTTTCTAACGTTTCTGAGCTTTGAAAGTGCCCCGCTGAACCTTTCCGTTAAAAGCTCCAACATGGTTGGTAGAATTCTACCATAGGGGTTACAATAGCTCCATGGGTATATTCAAGGAAGATCTGATAAACTTCGGAAATCTTATAGACACGGAGGTTGAGATAAAGCTAAGCCCCGAGGACTTTAAGAGGGTCTTCCCCTCGTATGAGTTTGAATTCTCACAGGGGCTTGTAAAGATAAAGGGAAAGAAGAAAGGCTTCCTCTTCAGCAGGAGCTTTGAGTTCAGAGGAGGAGAAGACCAAGAGAAGGTATACAACGAAAGGGAGTTTGAAACCAAGGATATGGGGGTCTATCTGAAGATCCTTTCTTCCTCGGGACTGGATGTCCTTACCAAGGAAAGGGGTATAGTCCGAGAGGGTGAACACCTGAGGATGAGCGTATACGATGTGCTCAAGCTCTCGGACATATACCAAAAGATACCAGATGCCTTTAGAGATAGGCTTCTGCTGACCCGCTACAAGCTAAGGAACGGACACATGGCTATTTTCGTAACAGTTACTAAGTGAGGAACTCCTTCAGCCTCCGGACAGCCTCTTTCAGCTGATCCGTATCCCTCGTGTAGGCGAAGCGGATAAAACGTTCCGTTCTGTTTTTCCCAAAGTCCACTCCGGGGGTTACCGCCACCTTAGCCTTCTCAAGAAGCTCAAGGGAAAACCTGTAAGAGTCGTCGGTATAGTCGCTCACATCTGCCCATATGTAAAAGGCGCCTTGGGGGCGGGCTTCTATCCTGAAAAGGTCTTTTAAACCTTCGTAGAGAACCTCTCTCCTTTTTCTGAAAGTTTCCTTAACCTTCTCAAGATAGTCATAGTCAAAGGCTTCAAGGGCGGAATACTGGCTGAGGGTGGGGGCGGATATGAACACGTTTTGGATCACTATCTCCGCACTCCTTACAAGTTCCTTAGGTAGGATCATCCAGCCGAGGCGAAAGCCCGGCATGCAGAAGTATTTTGAGAAACCGTTTATGACTATCGCCTTGTCGGTAAACTCTAAGGCAGTGTGCTCTCTGCCTTCGTAGACGAGTCCGTGGTATATCTCGTCGGAGATAAGGTATATACCCTCCCTCTCACAAAAGTCTGCAAGCTCCTTTAAGGTTTCCCCGCTGTAAACTGTTCCCGTGGGGTTTGAAGGGGAGGAGATGTGGACAGCCTTTATCCTTTTCCCCTTTAGCATGTCCGCTCTTATCTCGTAGTTGGTCGCAGCGGACACGGGTATAAATTCAGGCTTTATATCCAAAAGGTGGGCAAAATTTTTGTAGCAGGGGTAAGAGGGGTCAGCCAAAGTTATAGAGTCACCTGCATCGAGTAGAACCGAGTAAGCTACCAAGAAGGCTCCCGACGTGCCCGTCGTAACCGCTATGCGGGCAGGATCAACGTCAACGTTGTATTTCCTCTTGTAGAAATCCGATATCTTCTCCCTCAGTTCATAAAGCCCTAAGGCAGGTGTATAGAAGTATTTTCTCTCTTTCAAAGCCCTTTCGCAGGCTTCTAATACCCCCGGGGGTGGGTCAAGGTCCGGTTCTCCTATCTCAAGGTGGACGACCCCCTTCAGCTCCTGCGCCTTTGAAAGGATGTCCATAACTATGAAGGGGGTCAGCTTTTTTATCCTTTTCACACCTCATCATTATAATTGAACGTTAACCCAGCAAAGGAACAGGAGGTAGGAATATGACGAACCCCGAAAGGATCAAGAGGATGATGGAAAAGGCAAAACTTGCGGATCCGAATCTTCAGATAAACTTTGTCATCCTTGATTTAAAGCCCAAGTGGATGAAGTGCAGAAGAACAAAGAGGCTGGTCTTTCAGTTTCACAAGCTCGGCGATGCGGAGAATAAAACCGCCTGCGGTCTTGAGCTTGAAGAGTATCAGATCTTACCCGACAGGCAGGAGAACTTGGTCATAACTCAGGTAAACATGATGCTCGGCGGGTTGGGTCTTTTGGTTTTCTTTGACGTCTGCCCCCAGTGCTTCGGAGACGTCAACCGCTGTAAGCCCCTTGAGGAGAAAAAGTCTTCTTGAGATTCTGCTATCTGATCAGCTCGCCCATCTTGAATATGGGCATGTAGAGAGCTATGAGTATGACACTTATGATTGATCCCAAAACGACTATGAGCATCGGTTCTATAAGGCTGATCAGCCCCTCAACCGCTCTATCAACCTCGTCCTCGTAGAAGAGGGCTATCTTGTCAAGCATCTCGTCCATACGTCCCGTTTCTTCCCCTATCTTAACCATTGCCACGATAAGCTTTGGAAACTGACCTGTCCTTTCCATGGAACTCCATAGACTTTGACCCTCGGTTACCGACTTTTGGACTTGAGCTACGGCTTCCGCTATTACTATATTCCCCACTACCTTAGCGGATATCTCCAGCGCTCTCTCTATAGATACCCCGCTTGCGAAGAGGGTAGCCATGGTGCGGGCGAACCTTGCCATGGCGCTTTTAATTATGAGGTCGTTAAACTTCGGCAGACGAAGCAAAGAAGCGTGTATGCTCTTTCTGAAAGCATAGCTCCTGCGGTAGGCAAATCTGAAACTGACCACAAAGGCAACCACACCGGCTATGATGGAAAGGATATTCTCCCTGAGGGCATTAGAAGCGGCTATGAGCATCTGTGTGGGCAGAGGAAGCTGGGCACCAAAACCTTCGTATATCTTTGCGAAGGTGGGAACCAAGAAATAGAGGATTCCGGTAACTATAACGGTAGCCACCACGAGGACGAAGATGGGGTAAAAGGAGGCGCTCTTTATCTTGTTTTTTATCTTCGCCATCTTCTCATAGTAGTCCGCCGCTCTGGAAAGAGCCTTGTCAAGTTCTCCCGTTTCCTCTCCCACCGCAGCCAAGTTTATGACCAGTTCGGGAAATACATCCCTTCGCTTTGACATTGCAACTGAAAAGGCTGTTCCTTCACTTACCTGAACGGCGACTTCCTCCACAGCCTCCGCAAGTTTTTTGTTGGGCAGTTGCTCCGCGACTATCTCAAGGGCGTCTATTATTCCCACACCAGCACCGACCATTGCCCCCAGCTGTCTGCAGAAGAGGGATATGTCCCTGTCACTTACACCACCGAAGAGGGTGAACCCTCCCCTTTTCTTCTTCTCCTTTTCCTTCTTTGCTTCGCTTACTTCATCCGCACTGACAAAGCTGAGCCCCCTCTGACTTACTATACGGGTAAGCTCTTCCACTGAATCCGCTTCAAAAACCTCCTCTACTAGGTTGCCCTCTGCGGTGTAGGCTTTCACTCTATACTTGGGCATCTTCAGAGCCTTCTAACGGAGCCAAGCATCCTCTCAAGCTCCTTCACGTCGGGGGAGGCTCTCATAGCTTCGTCAAGGGTTATGAGACCTGCCTTGTAGAGCCTTGCCAAGCTCTGGTTCAT
>WFYH01000169.1 GCA_015490215.1 Aquificaceae bacterium | reverse complement strand
GCTACCTCTCCTCTGTTGGCGATAAGAACCTTCCTAAACATCTTCTTTGTTATACCACGAACTTGGGAAACTCTGCAGCTCTGGTTAGAAAGAATCCCTTCTTATTTGTGTCGGAAATCACTCTTTGAGGAGTTAAGCCTTTCAGGGAAGTGTTTTCCCGGCTCGGTATCTGATGCCACTCCTAAGAAGTTCAAAGATTCCCTATAGCGGTAGCCCCGAAAGGCAATCCGAGGTAGATTATTAACTATGGCGGACATAAAGGAAGAGAAGGAGCTTTGGCAAGAAATAAGGGAGCTTGAAAGGAGGCTTACAGATAAGATAGAGGAACTCCGTAAGGACATGCACGAAGAAACCAAATCCCTCCGTGATGAGATCCATCGTGTGGAACTCTCTCTAAGGGGGGAGATCCATAAGCTCAAGCTCTTAATTCTCACAGCCATCTTCCTCATCATCTTCCTAAACCAGAACTCCCTTGAGTTCCTTCTCAAACTTACGGGACTCCTCAAATAGCGAGCCTGTTTAAAAAGGATAAATTTAGCTAAAATTACCCTGTGGCGGAGATCCCTTCCTCTTGGTGGGCTTCTGCGGAGGGAAAGCTTTACAACGTTTCCAGAGCACGTGAGTTCTTTGAAGCCCTCTTGAAAGCTCATCCTCACCCCAACACGCTCATAGATTACTTGAACGAAAGAAGGTTCATACTACTACTTGAAATCCTTGAGCAATCCGAATGTCTGAGGAAGTTCCTTTTGCGCCACCCTTTGGAGTTTGAGAGGACCATACCTAACCTTTGGTATCTTGTAAAGGAAAAGGAAGACTATCTGAGAGAACTTAAGGATCTTCTAAGCGAAAATCTCAGCGATGAAGCCTTTTCCGAAAAGCTTGCCTACTACAGGCATAGGGAGCTTATGCGCCTGTTTGCCAAGGAAATTCTGGGAACCGCCAAGTTAGAGGACATCCTCAGGGAATACTCCCATCTGCCCGATGCCATGCTTGAAGTGGTTTACGAGCGTGCCTTTGAAGAGGCTAAGGAGAGGTTGGGAAAGCCCGTAAACGAAAGGGGGGAAGAAATAGTCGG
Source organism: Aquificaceae bacterium (assembly GCA_015490215.1). Taxonomy (GTDB): domain Bacteria; phylum Aquificota; class Aquificia; order Aquificales; family Aquificaceae; genus Hydrogenivirga. The sequence goes on along the minus strand of WFYH01000169.1, from coordinate 2,657 downwards.
AGCAATCATAGCCCTCGGAAAGCACGGAAGCGAAGAGCTGAACTATTACTCGGACATAGATCTTATCTATATTCACTCTGAGGACAAGGGAAGTGCGGCAAGGAAAACTATCCCCGAATTCTTTTCGGAAGTTTTCAGGAAGGTTACAAAGCTTATGGAAGCCCAAACACCCGAGGGGGTCCCCTACAAAGTAGATCTTGACCTCAGACCGTTTGGAAAGACGGGACCCATTTCCCTATCCCTCAGAGCTGCCGAACTCTACTATGAGTCCTACGGGAGGATATGGGAGAGATTCGCCCTTCTGAGGGCAAGACCAGTGGCGGGAGATCCAAACCTCGGAGAAAGCTTTATGAAAGACATAGTCAAGCCCTTCGTTTACTCCTCCGCAGATTTCAAGCTGATACAAGAAATAAGGCTTATGAAGCAGAGGATAGAAGCTCAGGCAAAGAAAAAACTCGGCAAAGGTTACAACCTCAAAACCGGGGAAGGTGGTATCAGGGAGGTGGAGTTTACTGTCCAGTCCTTAATAATCCTTCTGGGAAGTAAAAGCTCCTTTGTAAGGGAGAGAAATACCTTCAGGGGAATCTGGAAACTAAATCAAAAGGGTGTGTTCTCAGACGAGGAAGCCCTCTTCTTAGAGGAAGCCTACGCCTTTCTGAGAACGTTAGAGCACCGCCTTCAGATATCCAAATGCCTTCAGACCCAGACCCTCGGAGAGCAGGACCTACCTTTTTTAGCCAAAGTCCTCGGGTTTGAAAGCCCACAGAAGTTATCGGAAAAACTTGAAGAGGTAAAGGCGGGCGTAAAGGAGATCTTTGACAGCCTTGTTCCTCAAAGGAAGGAAAGGGAACTTGACCCTCTGCAGATAGCCATTATCACGGAGGACAGAGACTTCGGTCAGCACGAGCTTAAAAATAAGGGTTTCTCAAACCCTTCCAAGTCTTTTTCCCTGCTCCTGAGCTACTTTTACGGCAAGGAGGGTCTAAAACTCTCCGACAAAGAAAAGGAAAAGCTCTTGGATCTTATACCCCGACTTGTGGGGCTTGCCTCTCAATCTTCGGATCCCGACGAGACTCTAAAAAACTTTGACAAGTTCTTTACCAACCCTACAGGTAGGAAGGTTATCCTCAGCGACCCTAAAGAGGACTTTCTAAAAGGTCTCTTTGAGGTCTTTTCCCTTTCCTCGGTCCTTTCCAACCTTGTGAGCAAAAATCCCGATTTGGTGGAGGATGTCCTTACCCTCTACAGGGATTACCCGACCTTGGAAAGATTGGAAGAGGAGTTCACCAAATACGAGGAAACCCTGAACCTCACCCGTGAGGACCTCTACAGACGCTTCAAGATGGTCTGGGAAGTGCGCATAGGACTCCTGTACCTGATGGGAGAGTTAAGCTACGAAAACCTGAAAAAGCTCTTCAGCTCTCTAAGCCTGCTTGCGGATTTCCTCCTCCAGAAGCTGTGGACGGAGGTTCAGCTCAGCGTTGAACCTGCCCTTTTGCTTTCCCTCGGTAAGTTAGGAAGCAAAGAGCTTAGCTTCGGTTCTGATCTTGATCTGGTCTTTGCAGTAGGCTCTCAGGAAGATAAGGAGAGGGTTACCGATAAAGTTCGCAGATTAGTTCGCTTTATAACCGCCCACACCCCCGAAGGTTACCTCTATGAGGTTGACTTTCGGCTAAGACCCATGGGATCAAAGGGAGAGCTTGTCCCTACCTTGGACTTTTACAAGAAATACTTTGCAAAAGAGGCGAGAACTTGGGAAAGGCTCGCTTGGACAAGGGCAAGGATTTTGGCGGGAGAAGAAAGCTTAAAGAATGAAATGGAAAAGCTAATAGAAGACTTCCTATTCGGCAGAGATTGGAGAGAGAAGGAGAGGAAAGATGTTTATGAGATGAGAATAAAGCTCCAAGAACACGCCAAAAGGGGGAGGAACTTAATAGACCTTAAATTTGCCGCAGGGGGCATAGTGGACGGTGAGTTCTTGGTTCAGTATCTGCTCATAAAGGAGGGGATAAGAGAGACTTCCATGATAGGTGGGTTTGAAAAGCTGATAGGTAGATACTCCTTTTTGAAGGATGCTTACGAAAGCTTTATGTTCCTTAGGCTTGTTGAAACCCACCTGCGCCTTACAAAGGAAAGAGGCACATCCGTTCTGAGATACGAAGATTTTCACAAACTCGCCAAATCCCTGAAAATGGCTCCCGAAGAGTTTGAAGACGAGCTAAAAAAAAGCATGAGAACCTTGAGGGAGACATTCTTAGAGTTCTTGGGGTAGATTTTTAGGTATTCTTAACTAACTGGCATCCCCTACATTCTTGATTTTTACTGCTGAGCTTTGTAAGCTATTTCTTTAGCGGACCCTTGAAGAGGTAAATCTATTGCGGAAGTTGGAATTGGGACGGGGTCTATGGGTGCCCAAATGCCGCCTGCCGGGTTCCTGGGCACCTTGAGTAGGCGGGGTATAAGTAGCCCGGCACCCGAGCTGTGGAAGAGTCACAGCTTGGGTATCAGGTAAGGGATAATGGATCTCTACGAATACGAAGCCTACGACAAGATCTTTAAGAAATACGGCATTCCCACCCTCAGGTATATGTTCGTAGACCACATAACCGAAGAGGTGGAAAACTTTGTAAACCAGCTCGGAGAGTGCGTAGTAAAGT
>WFYH01000168.1 GCA_015490215.1 Aquificaceae bacterium | reverse complement strand
CCCTGTATCTCCTTAAAATGTTCTCAAGCAGGGACTCTTCAAACCCCTCTTCTGAGGGAATTATATACCTATCCGTGGGCTTCTGGGTGGTGAAGCCCATGCGCTCCACAATTACAGGAGAAAGAGTTTTAAACACCCCCGTAAGTTCTTTTTCCCTTTCCTGTTTTATCCATTCCACCGTGAACTTCCCCTCACCTATACTGTGAGGAGCCCTTTGCTTTTTTAAGGTTAGCACTCCGTTGTAGAACTTAACCGCCAAAAGGCTGTCTCCCGTTGAGAATCTGAAGTTTATATCCTTCACGCCTTCCACAAAATCCTTTCCTATCTTTGCCTCTTTGCCAAAGTAGACCGCAAAGGTGTAAGGTCTCGTCCTCTTTCTTTCGTATTCCTCTCTTAATATTCTTTTCAGCAGAGATATAAATCTTCTCCTGTAGTCTATACCTACCCTGACAGGTGAGCCGTCAACGTTTCTGAGCTTCAGCAGAAACCTCATCCCCTTCCTCTCTGATTTTTCTTATAGTTTCAAGACTTATTACCCTTACGTAGTTTTCGCCTTGCCCCCTTTGGAGGTTGTAGACATAGCCTCGGTTGTAATATCCGAAGGCTACCCCTACCATAAAGGCGATCGCCACAGGTGTGGAAAAGAAGAAGTGAAAGCTTTTATAATCCCTTTTACTCCTTATATCCTGTATAAGGCTTGCACTCTCCCTTGCTACCTCAAAGATATCTTCAACGGGCACATGACCTGCTTTTTTGTAGCGTATCACAAGGATCGTAGGGTTTATTTCTTTCATAAACTCTTTAACGCTTGCTTGCAACTCGTGGTGGGCTATGGCAAAAGCTACCGCAAGTTCATCTCCACCTTCTTCAACTGTATAGTCTATGTGCTTGTATTCTTTAAGTCTTTCCTTCAGGATCCTTACATTCTCTACCTTTATAGGTTTGTAAGCTTTATTCTGGAAGTGATAGAAGACAAAAGGTTTCTGGCTTCCGAAGACCGCTCCCAAGGAAAAGGCAAGGGCACTTGCCCCGTTTATAGCTATATGCAGAACTTCCCTTCCTCCCAGAGCCTTTTCTATTTCTTTAATTCTCTTGTAGAACTCCTTAACTATGTTCTCCCACGCTGACTCCTCTGGAGGTATTTGACCTGTGGGTATGACAAGTTTCTCTTTTGGTATGCCGTTTAGAACCTCAAGGAGTTCCAAAGTCCTTTCCGGATTCTCAAGGGTAAGGTGAGAGTAAAAGCTCTTCAGTTCTCCTTCGTAATTTTCTTTGCTTTTGGTTATAAAAAGAGGAACGTCATATCTGTCCGCATCAAGCCAGTTTTTGAGGGTTTGGACCTTATCAAGATATGAGGGTTCAATTAGTCTAAGGTTGTGTCTTTTTGCCAAAGCCCTCTTTTTGGGTATGCCGTTCACCTCATAGATGTTACCTTCTCTGTCTATCTTTCCTGTAAAGACCGCATCCTTAGGTGGGTTTTCAACGTATAAGCTGACAACCGCAGGGAGCATATAACTTTCGCCGCTAAACTCCTCATCAAAAAAGAGGGCAAACCCTTTACCGAGAAAGTCCCTTATAACTTCCATGGAGCTTTTAAGGTGGTCGTGATTGGTAATGATGCTATCAAGATCCTTTACAGAAAGTCCTCTTACCAGTTTACTCTCTTGCCCAACTACAGGGACATAAAACTCCCTGTAAGGGTTTCTTAGAAACTTTTTGGCTTCCTCTTTTGAAATGTCAAATACCGAGGAAAGAACGCCGAGGCTTGGATTGATACCTTTTTCTTTTACATATTTGATCAACTCAAATTGACTATAGGAACTCAGCTCCCAGAACTGCTCAAAAATCTCGTCCAAGTCCTCATCCAGTTTACCGCTGCGGAGAAGACCTTCAAAGTGCTTCGGTTCAATCGCTGAGAACCTGAACATTTAGATCCTCCTCCAAGAAGGTGTAAGAGGAAACTTTTGGTATATCCTCAATGATTATTCTTTGTTTGCCTACATCTTCGTATATAACCTTATCACCTAAGGAAATAGCTACTTTTTTGCCAACGTAATCTTCAGGCAGGTAGAGTATCAGCTTATCTTCTTCCACAACACCGAGCCAATTACTCCCTCTCAGATAGCTCGCGGGTTGTGCGGCGAGGGCGAGCTCCCTTCTTCTTTCTATCTCTTCTTTTAGTGTGATCGGAAATTTGACCACTATGCCTGATTTTCCTTCCTCTTCACGCACAACTTCGTAGATTATGCTGGAAATATTCAGATCCCTAAACCTCTCTGCGGTTTTTCTGATGAACTTTTCCCTCCACTCGCCTATGCCTTTCGTTCTTGCGGTTTTGACGTAGTCCCTGATAGGATCAAGCTTCCTGATCTTGAAGACGGGAACCGAGTATTTTTGGAGGAGTTTTTCGTTTGCGTAAACCCAAAAAGGGAGTGGGACTAAGTTAAGTCCTCTCCACTTTATGAGAGGTGGGTATCTATCTGTGATAGAAAGCTGAAGGTAACTTGTGAGGGGAACTATGACATTTAAGTCTCCTTCCTTTCTAAGCACAAGGACAAACTCAGGAGGGGTCATGAAAAAGAGTCTTACCTGTCCTTCTTTTGAGGGTTTCCTTTCTTCCTCTTTGACCTCTATCAACTCTTCCCCGAGGCTCTCTTCGTAGTTCTTGTAGAGGATCTCCTGCAACTTACTCATCTCACACCTCCCACTTTTATATAACCCCCTTCGTGGTTGATTTCTGACACTTCTTGACCTTTGGACTCAGCCAGCAAATACCCGTGCAAGTGACGGGAAATGTCACCCTGTAGTTTTTCCACCTGAGTGCGAGGTAGCTAAAGTGAAACCCGCAGTTCGGACAGTAGGCTTTTCCTCCTAAAACAACGGGTATACCCTTCCCCCTCAAAAACTGTGCCACGGACACCGCAGGGGTTCCCTTAACCGCATGCTTGACAAGTAAAACCCTAAGCCCAAAAGGAACCCCCGCTTTTTTGAGAGCCTTCCAAAAATGTTTTTTTACCTTCTTCACCTCACTACCTCCTTACCTTTATGTGGTATATTATACCACAATCTGGAGGTATCTGTCAAGAGTTTTGTATCTTTAAGCTTCCCTTGACAGTTCCCTTGTGATGTGGTATAATATACCACAAGGAGGTAAGGGAAATGGTAATAAGAGATGGAAAGTTTGTAAGAGACATAGACCTTCCCCGTCCTCTTTGGAGGTATGAGAGGGATCTTGAGAGGGCGGGGGTAGTGAAGTGGAAGAAGATAAAGAAGGGGACACAGGTAGAGGACTTCTTGAGGGCTATTCCTGAAGAGAAGAGGGAGATAGCGGAGCACTTTGTCAAGATATGGACGGGGGAGGAGAAGGTAGAGAGGAGAGAGGATCCACCTCTTCCCAAGACCCTTGAAGAGGTGTGGAAGGAGAGATATCCCGAAAGAGTTAAGAGGATAAGAGCGAAGAGGGTTATCATGGACATATCAACAGCCCCTATTCCCGTTAAAGACGACGAGAACTTCTACAACCTCATGGTGGACATAGACTGGAAGAGAACCGTTCAAGAACTCTTCGGAGAGGGAGCGGAGTATCATCGCTCCTTGTGGGTGGTAATGGGGTGGGAGATCCACGGTGACGACTACGAAGAACCTCACAAAGATAGAACTGAAAAGCTCAACGAAGCTTACAAAAACAACGTCTACCTTGTTGTAGACGAAGAGAGCGGAGAGTCGGTGTGGGTAAAAACGTAGGAGGAGGTGAGACATGACGGGGAAAGAGTTCACGATAGCTTATGAGGTTGTCTCATCCCTCTCCCAAGAGGAAGCTAAAGAAAAGCTCTCCGTTCTCAAGAAGTATCTCCTTCCCCCTGAGAAGGAGGTTCCCAAGGACTTTTTCAAGAAACTCTTTGTTTCCACCTTCGGGATATCGGAAAGGGATCTGTCCCTTGTAGAGGATCAGGGGGTGCTATTTATCCACCTTTACAACCTGACACTCAGAAGGGCTAAGGGAGAGGAACTTGTCAAGGAAGAAGAGAGAGAATACGCTTTTTGCTCCCAATACAAAGATCTCCTAAAGCACTTCCCCAACGTAAACATAGACAGCTACGATGAAGAGGTGGTAAGGTTCTTTGCAAAAAGACACAAGGAGATGGTAGAGGAGCTTGCCCAAACGCTCGGAATAAAAGAGAAGGTAGACCTGTGTTCTTCCCGTCCCCACCTTGTGAAAGAAACCTCGCCCTACTTTACTTTGCAATGCTACAGCTCAAAAAAGAAGAAAGGCTACAGCATCACAAGAGGTAAAAACCTCACAAAGCTGTATGCGATTGCGGTAGCCTACTTCTACTCCTTCTGCGACGGTAAGAAATGAAGTTACTTGAGGAGTTTCGGATAAACATCCCTGTAAAGGTTAAGAAGATAGAACAGGGTGAGGGTTTGGTTACTCTCCTTCCGAATAAAAAGAAAGCGATTATAGAGTATTTTCACGAAGGAGACCTCTTTGACATGGTAGCAACCCTCAGACTCGGGCTGGATTACTCACCTCTCCTTACGACCTTCTATTTTCAAAGGAACTACACGGAGGAAGAAGCGGGGTTTATGAGGGAGTTCTACCTTCTATCCCTCCCTCTGATAAAAACGTGGGCGTTTTTGAATGCTGTAAGGTATGTAGGAGAAGAAAGGGTAAAGAGGGAAGCGAAAGAGATCTCAGACTATGTGAACATTGCATACATGTGGGTGATTCCTGAAAGCCGAGAGGAACAGGCGGTTAAGCAGATACATTACACCACAGCTTACCTCCTTCTCAAATACGTAGCGAAGGAAAAGGTGAACCTGAGGTTTGAAGGGGAATACAAAAAGGAATGGGAAAGATACGTAGAGCTTGTGGAAAGGCTTATCCATCAAAAACCTTCCCCCTACCTTCTTACACGGATACCCGAGGAAACGAAAGCCCCCTATCGGGTTAAAGTCAGAAAGGTTCCGTATCCACACTATGAGCTAAATTTAAGATAAGTTGAACGGCATTCCATTCCACTCCTTCCCCTCAAGAAGCCTTCCGCCTTTGCTTTTTTCCCCTCCCCATTGCTTGAAGAAAAAGGGAACGTTGTGTTTTCTGCACACGTCCCGAAGAGCTATCACCCACTCCCTTTTTGTCTTCCTCGCTCCCTTTCCCGTCTCTCCTCCCGCTATTACCCAGTTCACCACCCCAAAGAGAGGTTCCAAAACGTCGTGTAGAGGTGACAAAAGAGGTTCCGCTGAGACAAACCTCACGGGAAACCCTGCAAGGTTAAAGTGTTGAAGGTAGAGAACCCTTCTGATATACTTCCTGTGCTCTACCGTCACCCCTATCCACACGTTCGGAAGGGGGTAGATAACTCCCTTCAGAAGAAGCTCCACCGCCTTGTGGGGTCTTTTGGTGAGAACTTGGAAGGTGTGATGGGGGTTTTCTTTCATGACTTCCCAGATCTGTCTTATAGCCTCTTCGGGTGCCTCTTCGTGGAAGGTGTCAGACATGGAGTTTACGAATATCATCCTCGGTCTTTTCCACCTGTATGGTTTTTCCAGTTCCTTAGGGTGAAAGGTGAAACGAAACCCGTTTCTATACTTTCCTTTGAGCTTGGGGTTCTTTTGAAGTCTTTTTGCAAACCTCTCCGCATAGCAGTTCACACAAGCGAGGGATACCTTAGTGCAACCCGTAAAAATGTTCCAAGTTTCTTCAGTCCACTCTATGTTTGTCGGCATCTCCGCCCATCCTACTAAGCAAGCGGGTCTCTGACATACTTCAAAGCTTTAGTGTTAAACCCCCTTCCGCTCCTTACGTATGTCCCACTAAGCTTTTCAACTTCTTGAGGTGTTTTAGCGACTTTAACAAAGGAACGGAATGTCAACTCTTGAAGTTCTATCTGTCTCTCAAGCTTCTCTATTCGCCACTCAAGTCTCTCCATCTGTCTTTCAAGCTTCTCCACTTGTCTCTCAAGTTTCTCCATCCGTCTTTCAAGCTTCTCAAGTCTTTCTTTTATCGCCTCCAGTTCGTAATCAAACCTACTTTGAATGTGTTTCAACATCTTCCAAACGTCTTCCAAGGTGGTTCCCATTCCAACACCTCCTCACTTCTTCAAGAACCTTCTTTGCTTCCCTTGAAAAGACCCCCGCTTTGGTTTTCACAAACTTGAGTCCTATAGCGGGTTTTCCGTTTCTAAGATAGCTGATTCCTTCAAACAGATACAGCATCGTCATCACCTGCGGGGTTGAAAGTTTACACCCCCTTGCCCTCTCAAGGGAAACAAGAAACTCTATTACCGCCCTGAGCTTCCTTTCGTTCATAGTCTATTCCCTTTCTATAGATGAGGAGGAGGCGAGGAACCCCCTCCTTCGGAATTAAAGGTTCTCCATATAGCTTTTTATCTTATTTGCTATAAACTCTGGAGACCTGTCTGAATATTCCTCTGAAAGAACTCTGAACGGTTCCCAGTAGGAGTTTATAACCTTTTGAGGTTCTGTGGACATTTTCTCAAGCTCTTTCATGGTATCTAACATCTTCATAACTGTATCGTTGCTGATAGAAAGTCTCAGAGGTTCAAGAAGCCCCTCTACTACAGGTTTGCCATAATCTTCTTCCTTGTAAATTTCGTATAGGAGCTTCAGAGTTTCTGGAGTGTCTGTCGTGTCGTAAGAGAGTTCCTTTATTATCTCTATTAGAAAATCGTCCTCTATTATCTCCTCTGCGGTCATATCTGTAGAGCTTTCAAGACTTCTTATAAGTCTCATCATCTGTTGAAGCTCATATAGATTTATGTCAAGTCTTCTCAGTATAACCTCCAAGGCTCCTTTTATCTCTCCCTCTTCCATATACTTCTCGTATACTTTCTTATATAGCCCTATCTCATCCTCTATCATCACGTGAGAGTCAAGATAGTTAGCATAGTAATTGAGGTAATCGTGAACCTCTGCAACTATCGCTATAGAGCGAAGGGCGAGGAAAACAGGATCCACCTCAAATCCATTCTTTATAAACTCCTTTATACTCTCAGCAAACTCGTAGAAAACGTTTTCTTGGTCTTTACTGTCTTCTATCTCCTCTATCAACTCTATAGCTCTCTCCCAGTCTGCTGTTCCTCCTCCCAGAACTGTTAGGATTTCAATAGCAAAACGCTCCTTAACCATCATGTCTCACCTCCTTTCAAAATTTTTTTGAGTTTTCACCCTTCTTCTGGACACATCTCATCTTCTCCTTTCTCTTCAACCTCTCCAAGTGCTCTATCACCTCACTTGCCTTCTTTACGTCAAGCTCCTCGGGCTTCTTTCCCCCCGTAAGCATGAAGAGTTCTCTTTTAGAAAATCCCAGCTCCGCAGAGACAAGGTATATCTTCGTTATTTGTTTCTGCGTTGCCTTTTTCATCTCCCTACCTCCTTAGAAACCAAACCGTCTCCTTCCTCCTCACAAAGAGGGCACTTCACCGTGTTGGGTCTAAAGTAAAGCCCGCACCTCTTACAAGCAGGGGGTCTGGAAATACCGTCGCTGTCTGTGTATTTTTCCAACCACTCGGGATCAAAGAACCTTTCTTTTTTGCACCTCACGTAGATAAAATCCTCTCTCTCTACCCACCCTTCCTTTAAGGCTCTTCTGAAAAACCTCTTCTTAGCCTCTCTGACACTCGGAGCTTTCACGAAAACCGCCCAATCCTCTCCTAAAAGCTCACAACTATACCACTTCATTTGTTACACCTATCGCAAACCTCTCTCCGTCCTTGCAAGCTGTCTGAAGGAGAACCTGTCCATCTCTCACACTCCCACAGGTTCGTAGTAGCTCCCTATCTTTACCTCTTTCACCCCTTCCTTCTCTAAATACTCCTTCAGCTCCCGTGCAACCTCCTTGAACTCCACAAAGGAAATCCCCTGCCCCCTATCCCTTCCCGTTATCACAAGCTAAAGTTCAACTTCTCCCTCTTCCTCCTTCCCGTTTGTGTCCTCTACCGTTACCTTCTCTCCCTTGGTCTTTATCAGCCTCACCGTGTCCGCCACTATCCTTACCCTGCTCCTCCTTTGCCCCTCTTGGGTCTCCCACCTGTCCTGAGAAAGCCTCCCTTCCACAAATACCATGTCCCCCTTCTTGTATCTCTCCCCTATGACTTTGGCAAGGTTCCCATAAGCTTTAACGTCAAAAAAGTGGCTCTCTTCCCTCCACTCTTCCCCTACCCTATACCTCCTGTTGTATGCTACCCCAAACTCGGTAACGGGTGCCCCAGAAGGCATATACCTTATGACGGGATCAGACGTAAGCCTCCCTATCAATATCACCCTGTTCAACATCCCTATCACCTCCTATGAAATTTTATAAGTATTATACCATAAACGTAAGATTTTGTCAAGATAGGTCGGGGATAAGTTTAATGAGGAGGAGGTTGATGAGCAGTTCTGGGTTAGAGTGTAGGTATTCGTGGAGGATGTCACGGGCTATGGAGAGTTTATCGGCGGGGTTTTCGTGGGGTATAGACTGGAGGGATTTGAGTATGGGGTGGTTTTTGGTATCAAGGTAGGGGATGATTTGGGAGAGGTTTTCCGCCTCTAACCAGAGGGCTACATCTTCGGGTTCGGGGATGATGTTCCACCTTTGATACCTTTTGATTTTCTCCTTTACGTTCATCTTCCACCTCCCGGTTTGGAAGCTTAGCGTGTCCGTAGGGTCAGGTGGTGTTACGATTAACATACGTTTACTGGGGAGCGGGGTTAGAATTAAGAACATGGGTAAGGGAGAAGGGTATCTGAGGAAGAGGGGAAAGGTTTGGTATTTTGAGTTCATGTATAAGGGGAGGAGGTATTACGAACGGATAGGGGCGGTGAATAAGACGGTAGCGAAGGAGATAGCTAATGAGATACGGTCACAGATAATAAGGGGGGAATACATACCTCAGAGGGAGAGGAGTGTTACCTTCAGGGAGGCGGCGCAGAGGTATATGGAGTGGTATAGGGCAAAAACGGGGGCAAGGGAGTCTACCGTAAAGACGCACGAATACAGGGTAAACATACTTGTAGAGTATTTCGGGAAGTATCAACTGCACTCTATTACCTACTTTACCGTAGAGCACTACAAGAAGAAGCGCCTTGAGGACGGAGTATCAAAGGAGACGGTAAACAAGGAGCTGACGATTTTAAAGAGCATCTACAACCGTGCAAAGGAGCTTGGACTTTTCTCGGGAGAAATTCCGAAGATAGAGAAGTTCAAAAACACCTACAGAGAGGAGGTAAGATACCTGACCAAGGAGGAAGCCCAAAGGCTCATAGACGCCTGCCCCGACTGGTTTAAACCCGTTGTTATCTTCGCCCTCAATACGGGTCTCAGGGCGGGGGAGATCTTTTCCCTCAAGTGGGAGAACGTAGACTTTGAAAACAGACAGATTTACATAGAACCCACCTACACCAAAACCAAAAAGGTTTACAAGATCCCCTTAAACGATACCGCCTACAACCTTCTCCTTGAGCTTTACAAAAACAGAAAGCCCCACGGTTACGTGTTCACCAACTCAAGGGGAGAACCCTACAGCGTAGATCACAAAGGCTACAGAAAGGTCTTTAAAACCGCCTGTAAAAAGGCAGGACTCAAAAACCTACGTTTTCACGACCTCCGCCATACCTTCGCCTCTTGGGTGGCCATGAAGTCCAAAGACATATATGCGGTTCAAAAACTCCTCCACCACTCGGATCTGTCCATGACAAGGAGATACGCCCACTTGACCGACGACTACCTAAGGGAAGTTGTAAACGGTGTGAATTTCGGCAAAATTTCGGCAAAATGAAAAAGCGAGCGGTTCAAATCATCGGGGTGGGGGGACTTGAACCCCCGACCTCTGGCCCCCCATGCCAGCGCGCTGCCACCTGCGCTACACCCCGTTACCAGTAGAAATTATAACTTAGCCTGCGGCTTTTCCAAAGCTATACCGTAGGAGGTAACCCTCGGATAGTCCTTTGCCTCCAAAAGAAACTCCCATCCCTGCTGTTCCTGTCCGAGGGCGAGGTTTATAAGACCGAGGAGTATATACTTCTCCCAACAGTCCGGGGCTATCATGAGCCACTTGGTAGCCTCAAGGTATTTGTATTCGGTAACGTATCTCATACCCACCGAGAGGGGGTCCTTCTTATCCTTAAAGTCCGATCTTTTAAGCCTTCTCCCTCCCTCGTAGATGGCTATCCTAAAACCGAGCCTCATGCTTTGGCAAAGGCAAGACTCTCGTAAAAGCCTTTGATCTCCTCAAGACACCTTTCCGTATCGGTACAGTCAAATACGGCTACCGGCTCGCCGAACTGTTTGTAGCGTTTGTCGTAGTATTCCCTTATGAGGAAACCTATGAGTTCCCTGAAGTTTCTCTCTTCAAACAGCTTCAGGGCATAGGAGAACTTCTGGGGACCGAGGTATTTCCTTATCCTGTAGAGAGCCTGCAAGGCTTCCTCTTCCCATCCTTCGGAAGCGGTGTAATCCTCCTCTATGTTTTTAATTCTGGTTTCCATATCCGCCGTGATTTCTATAAAAATTCCCTTTGACTTTCTCCTCCAAAAGCTCTCGGGCAGGTGGATGTTCCCTATCCTGCTGCTCTCATCTTCAACGAACACCCAACCCTCTCCTATTTTCCTCAGCTCCTCGTAAAGGAGGGAGTCAAACATCTTCTGGGATACCTTCTCTTTAATGCCGACGCTCCCGAAAACGGACCCCCTGTCTTTGGCAAGGTCCTCAAGGTCCAATGCGGGCAAACCCATCACTTTGAGCGCCTTTATGATCTTGGTCTTTCCCACCCCCGTTTTTCCCGTTATGACTATAAAGTTTATCCGTGAGAGGATCCTTTCCATATCTTTAAGGATGAACTTCCTATAAGCCCTGTAGCCCCCCCTCAGGCGAAGGAGATCCAACCCCATCTTTGCCATAGCCTCACATATTCCCCTACTGCGCATCCCTCCCCTCCAGCAGTAGACCACGACGTTTCTGTGTTTTTCTTTCAGCTCTTTAAAGGTTTCGTAAAAGAAATCCAGCTTTTTCTTGGCTATCTCCTCCCCTACCTCCTTTGCTTTCTCTACCCCCTTGCTTCTGTAGATGTAGCCTATCAGCTTCTTTTCCTCATCCTCAAAGAGGGGAACGTTGATGGCGCCGGGTATGTGAAACTCCCTAAACTCGTGGGGACTCCTTACATCCACCAAGACCTTGTCCTCAAGCTCAAAAAGCTCCTTAGGATCTATGTCCTTCATAACCAAATTTCCTGCGCTGTATAATTTTAAAGTTAAGACATAGGAGGGAAAGATCATGGGAAGAATGGTTGAATTTGAAGTCAACTCTACAAAGGTAAGCGGTTACCTTGCAGAGCCTTCCCAAAAGGGTCCGGCGGTGATAATCATACACGAGTGGTGGGGGCTTGACTCTCCCCTGTCCAACATAAAGGAGCTGGCGGACAGCTTGGCTAAGGAAGGATTTGTAGCCTTCGCTCCCGACTTTTACAAGGGAAAGAGTGCAGACAACCCCGACGATGCGGGCAAGCTCATGACGGAGATGTTCCAAAGCAGAATGGACGAAGTTGACGCCATGTTCCAAGCGAGCGTTGAGTATCTGAGAAACCTTGACATAACCGATCCCGTAAAGGTGGGTGTGACGGGCTTTTGCTGCGGTGGGACCCTTTCCATGTATTTCGCTAGCAAGTTCTCCAATCTCATAGATGCAAGCGTTCCCTTCTACGGACTTCCCCAGCTTGCACCCATAGATCCCCATAAGATAAAGGTCCCCATCTTCTTTATCATGGCGGAAAAGGATGAGTTCGTTAACAACGACACCGTGATAGATATCTTCAAGGACGTCTGGAGAAACGGTGTAGAGGCTCAGGCGAAGGTCTATGCGGGCGTAAACCACGCTTTCTTGAACGATAAAAGACCGGACGTTTATAACGAGTCCTGCGCAAAGGATGCTTGGAAGTTGGCGGTAGAGTTCTTCAAAAGACACCTCTTCTAACCTTTTGGTAAAATATCCGCCCTCGGAGGTATGAGATGGCGTCCTGCGCTATATGTGGAAAGAGGGTAATGCACGGAAGAAGGGTAACCTTCTCCGCCGAGAGGAACCCGAGGCTCTTTAAGCCCAACGTTCACAGAATGCGTGTAAGGCTCCCGGACGGGACCGTAAAGAGAATCTACGTTTGCACCAAATGCCTTAAGGCGGGTAAGGTGGTAAAGGCTGCAAGGGTGCCCAACCAACAGTAAATGTCCCTAAGGGTTTTAAGGTTTCTGACCGCCGGTGAGTCCCACGGTCAGGGACTCTTAGCTATACTGGAAGGTATACCTGCAAACCTTGAGATCTCAGAAGATTACATAAACCGCCAGCTCGCCCGCAGGCAGAGGGGCTACGGTCGCGGGGGGAGGATGAAGATAGAAAAAGACAGGGCAAAGATAATATCCGGCGTTCGCTTCGGAAAGACCCTCGGCTCACCCATAAGCCTTTGGATAGAAAACAGGGATTGGGAGAACTGGAAAGAGAAGATGGCTCCCGAAGGGGAACCTCCTGAAAATCTTCTTCCTTTTACGAGACCTCGCCCCGGACATGCGGACTTGGCGGGCGGGATAAAGTATAACCAGAGGGACCTCAGAAACATCCTTGAAAGGGCTTCCGCTCGGGAGACCGCCGCACGGGTAGCGGTGGGGGCGGTGTGCAGGAAGTTTCTTGAGGATCTGGGCATCAAAGTGGGTAGCTACGTTTCCAGCATAGGGGACCTCGCACCCGAGATAGAAGAGGAGGACCTTCTCAAGAGGCACGAGCTTGCGGAAAGTTCCGAGGTTAGGTTTCCAGATCCTTCAAAGGACAAGGAGTTTAGGAGTCTTATAGACGAGGCGAAGGAAAGGGGGGAGAGCTTGGGCGGAACCTTCGTAGTTTTTGCGGTGGGCGTCCCCCCGGGCTTAGGTAGCCACATTCAGTGGGACAGGAGGATTGACGGGCGCATAGCCCAAGCCATCATGAGCATACAGGCTATCAAGGGGGTTGAGATAGGTTTGGGGTTTGAGGCTTCAAGGAGGTTCGGTTCTCAAGTCCACGACGAGATAGGCTACGAGACTGGCAGGGGGTATTTTAGACTCTCCAACAATCTCGGCGGAACGGAAGGAGGTATAACAAACGGTATGCCCATAGTGGTCAGAGCTGCTATGAAGCCCATCCCGACGCTGAAAAACCCCCTAAAGAGCGTTGACATAAACACAAAGGAGGAAATTAAGGCAGGCAAAGAGAGAAGCGATGTGGTAGCCGTCCCCGCCGCCTCGGTAGTAGGTGAGGCTATGCTCTCAATAGTCCTTGCGGATGCCCTTCTTGAAAAGCTCGGTGGTGACTTCATGGAGGAAGTTAGGGAGAGGTACCAAGCGTATCTGAAGCATGCTCGTGATTTTTAGGAGGTTTAGCCATGAGGGTGGTCGGTGAGTTTCCAAGGCTGAGGGGAAGGAGGCTCAGAAGGAGTGAACCACTGCGCAGACTCGTCAGGGAAACCAAGCTGACCTTGGACGACCTGATATATCCAATTTTCGTGAGGTTTGGAGAAGGTGTGGTGGAAGAAGTCCCTTCAATGCCCGGAGTATACAGGT
>WFYH01000167.1 GCA_015490215.1 Aquificaceae bacterium | reverse complement strand
TCCTTGATAGGTTGGAAAGGAAAAAGAACGCAGACAAGCCTGCAATCCAAGCCCTTTACGGGAATTTGGGCATACTCCTTAGCTTTTTACTTTTTGCGGAAGATTCATGGGTGGGTATAGCAGTCTTGGCAGTAGGAGACAGCCTTTCAACGCTGTTTGGCAAGCTGATAGGGAAAACATCGCTCCCCTTCAACGTTCAAAAGAGCTGGGAAGGATCCATAGCTTTCTTTATAGGAGCCTTTTTGGTTTTATCCGCTTTCCTACCCTACAAAAAAGCTCTCCTGCTTTCCCTGATAGGAACCTTTACAGAAGCCTTATCCATAAAAATAGACGACAACCTAACCCTACCTCTGGTGGTAAGTGCAGTTTACCGATTCATGTGAAAGTCTATCAGTCTATCAAGTAGGTTTTCCATCTCCCTGATGGTATCCCTGTCAAGCCTTACCCTTCGGAGATCTTCAGTTCCTTCTAAAACCTTAAGTGCCCTTACAGTTTTACCTCTGACGGCGATCCCTTCCTCTCCCAAGGAGCTGTCCTCAAGCTTTACATGAACGGCTCTTTTACGAACATCACTTTCTAGGAAAAGGGGCTTAAAACCCGAGAAAATAAGAAAATCCAGTTTGAACTTAACTCTCAGTAGATCCCGGCGGGTTATTTCCTCCTTTAATAAGTAGCCTAAAAAAAGCCTAAACAGCTTCCCGTCGTAGTAAAGAACGGTTCTAAGAATGAAACCGCAGACCCAAGACATCCACACAAAACGCTCGTAATCTTTACTAAGATGTGAAAGGTGCTGAACCTTGATAACGTCCCTCGGGACCAGAACATCTCCTTTTTGAACAAGATCCGCCTGCACCAAGTTGAAGGGTTCAAAGATACCCACCATGGAACAGGAAGGTTCAAATCCGTCCCTGACGAGAATGTTCAGAATACCTCCCGGACCGTAGGCTTTTGCCAAAAGGTCTGAGTCACCTGCCCTTATCCTCTTTAGAACGAGAAGCCTTATCCTCGCTCCCATGGTAGGTTACGGCTGATAATAATAACCATTGACGGCAACTTAGGTTATACTATTAATTAAGCTCAAGCGGGGCGCAAGGACCCGCTGGCTCCTTGGCAATTGAATAGAGTTGTAGGGGTTTTGAAGGCATCAAAATGCTTTGATGTTTTGATATTTTGATGATACCCCGACGAGCCTATTGGCTTGCAAAGGTTTAAAGGGTGCAATTTTTAACCCCTTTTGCAGGACCGACGACTTTCGGAAATTAACTTCATTTCCTGAAACGGGGTGTTGCATAAGTCCTTGACCTGACTTATATTATTAAACGGCTCGTTTGGGGTTCCTAATCCGCCGTGTGGAGTTGAAAGGACACACATGGCTTTACCTCTTTAGGATTGGGCTGACGCGTTCCTAATCCGCCGTGTGGAGTTGAAAGCTACTGTCTTTGAAGCGTAAGGGACACTCTTTGCCCGTCTCTGGTTCCTAATCCGCCGTGTGGAGTTGAAAGTTATCTTCCCCGACGGGAAGGTTGTAGTAGGAGCGGACGTAAAGGTTCCTAATCCGCCGTGTGGAGTTGAAAGGAGGAGCCAAAAGACGATTGGGGGATGGGAAGATGAAGTTCCTAATCCGCCGTGTGGAGTTGAAAGGAAAGTTAGGAGGGTGCACGTGTAACTGTCAATCTTGTTCCTAATCTGTTGGATAAATTTACAACCCTTCAAGGAAAGACCTATTTACACTCCTCTTCCTTCGGAGCAAAACTGTAACCACAATAAGGGCATACCTTTGCTTTTCTGCGGGCTTCTTCACAGCACATTGGGCATCTCTTTTTTCCCTTTAAAAACAAGAGCAGGTTAAGGTTAAACAGATACTTAAAGAACGCAAGAAGGAAAAGAACCGAACCTATAATAGCCCAAGCTCTGAAGACAACTCTTGGATCCTGACTCTTCAGCCATAGGTAGGTGGTTCCCAAAGAAGAGATCCAGAAGGCTATTCTTCTGTCCACAAACACGGAAGCCAAGATGTAAAGAACTGCCATCCATGCGAAGAACTGGAGTATAGGCTCCTTAAAAATCTCCAAAAAATTCTGAAGCTCCTCCATATGAGCGCTTTAATTATAAGTCCATAGGAGGAAAGTGAGCGTGAAAGATACCCTGATAGGTATCCTATTGGGTGCGGTTGCAGGAATACTTTATAACGAACACATCTTCCTTCAGGCAAAGAAATTTCCCAGCAGAAACCCGCTCATATCCTTTTGGGTGAGATTTATCCTATTCGGTGCTGTAGCTTTATGGACAGCTGTCTTCTTCGGGAATGATGCCTTTTTAGCCTTTGTGATTTCGAGCTCAGTAGTCAGGATGGGACATACGTTTCTTAGGGCTAAGTTGAAGCGCTTTTGAAGATTATTAGAATATTCTTATAAACTTAATCTTAGGAGGTGGTACCATGACCATGGATAGGCTTTTGAGATTAACATCCGGAGTGGCTTTGCTCGTTGTTTTTCTCTTCGGTGTCGCTGGGAGCAACGTCCATTGGTTTTGGAAGTTCTTTATGGTGTTTATGGCTATCAACCAGATACAGTCTGCTTTCACCAACTGGTGTCCGGTGGTAAGCGTTTACAGAAAGCTCGGAGTGAAAGAGTGCAATTGCTGAGATATATTTATAAGTAGCCCCGCAACGGGACAGGGTGAATCCCCCAGGCCCGAAAGGGAGCAAGGGTAAGCCTGCCGTCCCGGGTGCGGGGTGGAAATAAAAAAATAAATACTAACCACAGGAGGTAGTGAATGAGTTCCAAGTCTCTTGCGGATGAGCTGGAACATCTTAAAGAGTCAAGGAGGCAGGGTAAACTCTCACCTGCGGAGTTTTACGCTTCTTTGCTCCAACTCCTTGCAAAATTGGTAAGCGAACTCAGAGAGGAGCAGATAAGTGAAGAGGATATAAAAAAGCAGATCCCTCTTATACTTGTGTTCTTGGAAGAGCAAATAGATAAGTATGCGGAGAGGGGTCATTAATGACTTATGTTCCCTTTGCCCGTAAATACAGACCCCGCTTTTTTAGGGAGGTGGTTGGGCAAGAGGTTGCGGTAAGAGTATTGAAGAACGCTGTTTCTCTCGGTAAGGTTAGCCACGCTTATCTTTTTGCCGGTCCAAGGGGTGTGGGGAAAACCACCATAGCGAGAATTTTATCAAAGGCTCTTAACTGCCTAAACCTAAAGGAAGGAGAACCCTGCGGTGAGTGCGAAAATTGCAGGGAGATAGAAAGGGGATCTTTCCCAGATGTGGTGGAGATGGACGCCGCTTCAAACAGAGGTATAGATGATATCAGGGCGCTCAAGGAAGCGGTAAGCTACACTCCGATAAAGGGAAAGCACAAAGTTTACATAATAGATGAGGCTCATATGCTTACAAAGGAAGCTTTTAACGCCCTTTTGAAAACCCTTGAAGAGCCTCCCCCGAGAACCACGTTTATTTTGTGCACCACCGAATACGACAAGATACCTCCCACCATCCTTTCCCGTTGTCAGAGGATCATATTCGGCAGGCTTGAAGAGGAAAAGATAATCTCCTACTTGGAAAGTATATGTGAAAAGGAAGGTATAGACTACGAACCTAAAGCCTTAAAGCTCATAGCCAAGGCTTCGGAAGGGTGCCTCAGGGATGCTGCTTCGCTTCTTGATCAGGCCTCCCTCTATGGCGATGGAAAAGTTACCGCTCAAGTGATTGAAGGATTTCTCGGCATCCTTGGAGAGGAGAAGGTAAGGGAATTCATAAAACTACTTTTAGATTCGGAGGCAGATAAGGCTTTGGGTTTCCTTAACGACCTCTACAAAAAGGGTTATAACCTGTCTAAATTTTGGGAGCTTGTGGAAGAAGAACTCCGAAACGTCATCCTGTGTAAAAGCATGAAAGACCCCTCTACTTTGGTGGAAAATCCTAAAGCATACAAAGAGTTTAACGCTTATCCTCTGGAGGCTCTCCTTTACTTGGAAAATCTGATAAACAGGGGCAAATTGGAGGCAAAAGTCCGCACACCTTTGAGAGCTTACGAGCTTGCGGTTATAAAGAGCTTGATAGTTAAAGAGATAGTGCCTTTGTCAAAAATCTTGACCGGACCCATTCCAGTTCAAAAAGAGGAGGAAAAACCCAAAAGCCTTGAGGATAAGGTGAAGGATCTCCTCTCTCCTCTCGCCTTTAAGGCTTTTAAAGATGCTCCGAAGGAGCGCAAGGACGGGAAGCTGGTAGTAAAAATTGAAGAGACCGTGTTTGAGAGCTTCAAGGCGGAGTTTGAAAAGCTGAAGGGAGAAGGTGTGGAGTTTGAGGTCTATAAAAAAAAAGAGGAAAAGAAAGGGACTACGACGAGTCTGTTCTGAAGATGATGGAGCTTTTCGGCGCCAAGCTTGTAAGGTATGAAAGGAAAAAACCCTGAGATCAAGGCACGTATACTTACCGTGAAGATGCCAGTAGAAGAGGTGGGCTTTTTCAACTCCCTTATAGACGGACTTGACAGGATTGCCCTTACAAGGTCACGGGCAAGGGGAGAAGGTATAGTTGACATAATCGCCTCACCTGATAGGTTCGGGGAGCTTCTGGAAATAGTGGAGGGTATGAAAAAACACGTCAAAGACCTTGAGGTGCTTGGTGAGTCATCGGAGGAAGACCTTAACTTTTAACTATAGTGCACCTATTGGTGTAGACAGGGCTAAGGTCCTAACCCCGAAATAGAAGATATCAACCTTAAATTTGTAGGTTAAAACCTTTACCGCATACAGACCCTTTTCCTTTACCTCTACATTTACCCTACCCTGAGAGAAGGTATAGAGAGGCTGCCCGTTTCTGTAAACCACAACTATAGGGTTTTTGATGGAGGTCTCCACAACAAGGCGAAAGCGGTTCGGTGTTTCCTCTCCGGGCAGATAAAAGCTCTTCTCCGAATAAGAGAAAATGCTCAGAGGTATATCTCTGAAGACGATAACAGATCTCCTAAGTAGCTTACGCAGGTCCTTTAACCTGCCCCTGTCCCGCGATAGATACAGATTCTTTCCAGCAGAAAGCAGGCTTGAGTAGGGGGGTATCTCAAGACCTACAAAGGTTGTTATCCATACCTTTCTGTCGTGGGATAAGAGGAAGCATCTTCCTTCCATGGGATATTCCTTGAAAACCAAGGGGCTATCACCTTTCGCACCGACCAGCGTTTTAGGTAAGGTTTCAAAGAGAAAGTTTCCAAGCCTTCTGAGAAAACCCGTATCCGAGTCTTTAAAAACCACACAACCATGGTCTTCCACCATAGGATAGAGCTTGTTTCCAAACTTCCTGCTCACATCTGTAAAAGCTAAGGAAAAACCTTTGTCCTCCAGAGCTTCCAAGAGGTTCTTAAGGCTACCCGTGTGGCTGCTGAAAGCCGTTTTCACCCCGTAAGCGAAGGCGTGCTCTTCAAGAAGCGGTTTCGGAAACAAAGAGGCAGGGGCGTAATTTATGTAGGGCATTACCTTTATCGGTGTAAGCTGGTAAAGAAAAAAACCAAGTAGGTACAGGGAGAGAAAGTATCTAATAACCCTTTGGAACGTCATCAAAGTAACCCTTGAAATTTCCGAGTCTATAAATTCTGAAGCTCTTTATCCTTTCTCCTCTCCACACTACATTTACCCTGCCCACTTCCTTCAGTGAGGAAAATAGCGCTTTTACTCTGTTGGGGGGCGGATGGGTGGATACGAACAGCCCGTCTCTCCCTTTGTAATTCTTAAGTTCATTCCTCCAAAGGTAATACTGGGTCATCCTGCCTGTATGGTAAACGAAGGTCTGGGGGTTACCCCTGACGTAAAAGGCAAGTTCGCTAGCTATCTGATAGGAGGTTGAAAATATAAGTTCATCCCCACTATAGAATCTGCTGACCTCCTTGCCGAGCTTTTCCCAGCCCACCATGACCTTTACGGGATCCCTCTTGGGCGGAAGCAGATCCCTAAGACCCAATATATCCAAAAGGGGTGTAAAGTGCAAAAGGAGTGTTAAAAATAAAGCCAAAGCTAAGGTGGTAAGCTGAAGAGCCTTTGCACTACGAACAAAAACATACGCTACCAGAATGCTTCCCGCAAAGTAGGCAAACCCGGACCAATTAGCGTAAACCTCTTTCCTCAGAGCGAGAATACCGAAGAATAGAACTATCGGTAGGGAAAAAACGGTAAAAAATAAAAGCCTTTTGTCCCTTTCCTTTAGAGCTTTCCACCACCCATAAACCAAAAGAAAGAAGGGTAAACCGGACAGGAGCAGGATCTGCCCCCCGAGGAACTCAAAAAAGGTGTCAAAGTTCGGAAAGTTTGCCTTCTTTTCCGCCAAAGAGGAGACGTGTTTGAAAGAAACGAACCCTCTCTCGTAGTTCCATACCAAGACAGGGAGGGAGAGAAAGAAGGCAGGCAAAAGAGACAAATACGGTTTTGGAGAAAAAAGGAGATCCCTTTTAGCTAAGAACATATAAATAAGAGTCAAGGGTAGAAGAAATACAGCTGGGTATTTGCTCAAAAAAGCAAGTCCTGCACACACACCAACTGCAAGCCACAGGCTCAGGGTGTTTTTTTCCAATGCGATGTAGATGAGCATCACCGAAAGGGACCAAAAGAAAATAAAAGGTGCGTCTGTGGTCATAAGGATAGAGTTGATGGAAGTTCCTACAAAGAGATTGGGCAGTAGGGAAGCCACAAGAGCTACCTTTTCGCCGAATAGGTTTCGGACAAAGAAGAAGGTAAGTATAGAAAGGAGAAAAGAAAAGATAATGGGGAATATCCGAACCCCTATCTCCGTATTTCCCAAAAGGGACGTGCTCAAGAGGTTCAGGTAGGCAACCATGGGAGGCTTTGAGTAGTAGCTCAAATCTGGAAATCTTGACCAGTTCCAATACTGCGCCTCCTCTGGGGAGAGGTCTATAGGATAGAAAAGAACGTATAAAATTCTAAAAAGGGTAAGGATCAAATTAACGGAAAGGACGAGGGTAAAACCCCTCATATTTTGTTTTCCTGACCGCTTAGGAGCCTTTCTATGTTGTCCTTGTGTTTATACACTATGAGGAGGGCTATAACCAGCGCCATCAAGACCACATGAAAGGGAAAACCACCGAGCAGAAAGAGAACCGGAGAAAGGAAGCAAGCAACCATGGAAGCAAGTGATACATATCTCTTCTTGTAAAGGACAAAAGCCCATACTCCGATGAGTATAAGTGCGATTTTGACCGAAAGGGCTAAGGCTACTCCAAAGGCTGTGGCAACTCCTTTCCCGCCGCGAAATCCATCAAAGATGGAAAACATGTGTCCCAAAACGCTTGCCAACCCTACAAAAAAAACCGTTTTGCTCTCCATACCGTAAAGACTCAACGCTAAGGAAACGGGTATGAAACCTTTCAACATGTCCAGAAAGAACACGAGGGCTCCGTATTTTTTCCCCAAAGCCCTGCTTACATTTGTCGCCCCAACGTTACCGCTGCCGATGCTTCTTATGTCCACACCTTTTAACTGGGCTATGATCTTGCCGAACAGGACGGAACCGAGAAGGTATGCAAAGATAATGAGGAGAAGCTTTCCCATTATTTTTCTGGTGCCGGAGGCGGGAGTCGAACCCGCACGCCCGTGAAGGGCACCGTCCCCTCAAGACGGCGCGTCTGCCAGTTCCGCCACTCCGGCTTAGAAAATAATTATCTTATAATCCCGACCTTTGTGCAAGTGTAAGCGGAGGGGTCTATGTGCACTATAAACCAAAGGGGTTGTGTTGGAGGAACAGGAAGGATCTGGAAAACTTAAGTTCTCCAAGTTTTTCGCCTTTTTACACTTTCTGCAGAGCAGATAGCAAACAGGACATTTGACCAATATAGAAGAAGTAGCGCCATGGGAATGGTTATTATCAAGGCGGCTAACAAAATAGCACCCGTAAACCCTATAGTCACCCCGAGGGACCAAATTCCTCCGACACGAAGATACCAATTTGAAAAGGTTTCCTTTATAAAAGAGGGCTTCAAAAGCTCAAAAGCAGCAAGGAAAGATTTATTGAAGTCAGGTTCACCCTTCTCCAATAGCTTGGCTATGAGCAATGGAAGAGCATATACATACCAAAGCAACACAGTAAGCAGAATAAGTAAAGCTACCAGTATAGAAATTAATGTCCCTTCCCTAACTCTTCCATATGTGTGGCCGTATTTTATAAGGTCAGATATGCTACCAAGCATGCCAAAAGCAAAGATAAGAGCTGCTGAAACCACCAAAAAGCCTATAGTTATCAATAGGAAACCAAGCCACATCCCGAAGCCGTTAGCCATATGCTTTGAAAAAAACTTCACTTAGACTGAGATTTTTAAATACCTTCGCGGCACTCCCCTTCAGAAGTCTTGAAGATGCGTATATGGTAAAGGCGTATATAAAAGCACTTGTCAAGACGCTTACGAAGAAACCAATTATTGGTACAAGCGATATAAGCAATAGGATAAACATCACCGCTGACCAAGAAAAGGCAAGACCCCAGTTAGATTTGACAGCTTCTATTGAGGAGGAAAATATCTTGACAATGGATTCTTCTTCAAAGATTACCTCAATAAGCTTGGAATGTTTTTCGCCTATATCTTGGAGTTTCAAGATAGCCTCAGGATCCTTTACATAAAGGGAAGCCGATCCGTCCTCGTTCTTTATTTTCTCGTATTCTTCCCTGTTCATCTTTAATGTGTTCATAAGGACGGAATAGATAAATTCCTCTGGAACTTCCTCACTCCTTCTTCTTATCGTTACTCTGACCGGCATTATTTTTAAATTCTAATTCTTGACTAATTACCCTGCTAGAAGACCCTTCACTTTTTCCGCGACCCTGCGGGAATTTCTTATACAGTCTGCCACGGAAACACCGCCGAGGTAGTTCCCCGTGAGAACGAGACCTCTATGGGTTTGCTCCATCTCTTGGGCAAGATCAATATACTTGCTGTAGCCCACCGTATACTGGGGGATAGCCCTCTTCCACTTTTTTACGTGGAGGACCTCTACGTTCCGAATGTTTAAAATTTCCTCCGTCTCTTTTAGGGCTGTCTGTGCTATCTCTTCCTCTGAAAGATCGGCTACTTCCCTGTCGGTGGCTCCGCCTATGTAAACGGTCAGGAGTTCCCTGCCCTGCGGTGCACGCTTAGGAAAGAGCTTTGAGGAGAAGATAATCCCGAGTATCCTCTTGCCCTCCCTTCTGGGAACGAGGAGACCGAAGCCGTCGGGAACTTGGGGGGGTGCGGAGATGTTCACCACCGCTAAGGGGACATAATCTATCTTGTCAAACTCCAAAGAAGCGCTCCAAGAGAGATCCTTAAGAAGATAGGAAGAGGTGTAGGCGGGGGAAGAGACAACCACCACCTTGGCTTCTACCTTTCCGCCCCTCGTGTCAAG
>WFYH01000166.1 GCA_015490215.1 Aquificaceae bacterium | reverse complement strand
AGCGCAGGCTCGTCCCCATAAGGGGAACCACCGTTAGCGAACTCGTCAGGTCCCTGAACGCCATAGGGGCTACACCCCGTGAGATAATATCCATACTCCAAGCCATAAAGGAAGCGGGAGCGCTCAAGGCAAAATTGGAGGTGTTATGAAGGTCTACTTTGAGTTACCCTCTTACGATTTTAGGAGCTTAAGCAAAAGGGATGTAAAGGAGGTAGCCACCGAGTTTGAGGCGGTTCTCCTAAAGCAGGTCCTAAAGGAGGGGATGCGCCCGCTTCTCAGGAACAAGAGCTTCTCTCAGAGGATGTATTACGACAGCTTTATGGAAGCGGTCAGCAGGAAGTTGGCTGAAGCCGGAGGTGTAGGGATAGCGGAGTTTATACTCAAGCAATTAGAACACAACAAAAACCAGAACCCCTAATCTTGCAAACCGTTTTCAGCAAATCCGGAGGATTATCCACCACCTTCAAACTGGTATAATTCTTTTGTCTTTGAAAACAGGGAAGGAGGAAAAGAGATGAAGATAACGCTGAGCGTTATAAAGGCGGATATCGGTGGTTTCGTTGGTCACTCGGATACCCACCCCGAGGTGGTAAGGACGGTTGAAGAGCACGTTAAAGCCGAAGTTGAGAAGGGAAACCTTATAGACTGCAGCATACTCACCTGCGGGGACGACATAGCGATAGTTATGACCCACACCCACGGGGTGGACAGCGAACTGGTCCACCGTATAGCTTGGACCGCTTTTGAGAAGGGGACCGAAACCGCCAAAAAACTCAAGCTCTACGGAGCCGGTCAGGACCTTCTAACCGATGCCTTCAGCGGAAACGTCAAGGGTCTCGGACCGGGCGTTGCGGAGATGGAGTTTGAGGAGAGACCCTCCGAACCGGTGATCGTCTTCTTTGCGGACAAAACCTCACCTAGTGCTTGGAACTTACCCCTTTACGAGATGTTTGCAGACCCTATGAACACCGCCGGGCTGGTTATAGACCCCAAGATGCACGAGGGTTTCTCCTTTGAAGTGTTGGACGTCTACAGCGGAAAGGCGGTAAAGCTGAATACCCCCTCGGAAGTCTACGACCTCTTGGCTCTTATAGGGTCCGTGGGTAAGTATGTAGTCAAGAACGTCTACAGGAACTACGACGGGGAGATAGCGGCTACCGCCTCCACCCAGAGGCTTTCCCTTATGGCGGGTCAATACGTAGGCAAAGACGATCCTGTCATGATCGTAAGGGCGCAGAGCGGATTCCCCGCAGTGGGTGAGATATTGGAGCCTTTTGCGAGACCTTGGATAGTTGAGGGTTGGATGAGGGGATCCCACAACGGACCTCTTATGCCCGTTTCCTTTGAGGACGCCAGACCTTCCCGCTTTGACGGACCGCCCCGCGTTATAGGTGCGGGTTACCAGATAGCGGACGGAAAGCTTATAGGTCCTTCGGACATGTTCAAAGATCCCGCCTTTGACAAGGCAAGGGCTGTAGCTCAAGAGATGGCGGACATTCTCAGGCGTCAGGGTATCTTTGAACCCCACAGGCTTCCCGCCGAGGAGATGGAATACACCACCCTACCCAAGATACTCAAAAAGCTGGAAGACAGGTTTTACGACCTTGAGGAAAACAGACTTGAAAAGGATCAGATAATGGAAAAGGAGGATATGGATTAGAGTCTATCGCCTATTTGCCTTTCAAGGAAGGTAAGGAGGTTGTTGAGCCTCCTGTCCCTCTTTCTTTCCTCTTCTATCTTCCTTATGCCGTGAATTACGGTGCTGTGGTCCCTGCGCCCGAAGGCACGGGCTATCTCTATCAACGAAGCGTCGGTCAACTTCCTGCAAAGATACATGGCTATGTGCCTTATGCGGTTTAGCTTGCGTGATCTGGTGTTCCCGCACAGATCTTGGGCTTTCACCCTGAAGTAACTTGCGGTTATGCTCTTTATCTTCTCAAGGTCGCTTCCCTCTTGGGTCTTCTTTTCTACAGCATCAGCCCCCTTCAACTTTATGGTTCTCACAAAACCCTCTATCTCCCTTACGTTGTCTCCGGTGCTTTCCATAACAAGCTGGACTATCCTCTCTTGAACCTCTATTCTGAGTTCCTGAAGCTTCCTCTTTACTATCTCCAGCTTGGTGATCTCATCTAAAGAGACTTCCACCACAACGCCGCCCTCAAATCTGCTGACCAGCCTGTCGGAAATGTCCCTCAGCTCCTTGGGATGTCTGTCGCTGGCAAAGACTATCTGCCTGTCCCTCAAAAACAGATGGTTGAAGATGTTAAAGAGTTCCTCTTGGGTCCTCGTTTTTCCCGAGAGCAGCTGAACGTCATCAAGCAGGAGAACGTCAACGTTTTTATACTTATCCCTGAACTCCTTTATACCGCCCCCCTTAAAGGCTTCCACCATCTCCTCGGAAAAATCGGTAGCGGACTTGTAAACGACCTTCAGACCCTTCTGAGCACAGGAGTTGCCTATGGCTTGAAGCAGGTGGGTCT
Organism: Aquificaceae bacterium; assembly: GCA_015490215.1. GTDB lineage: Bacteria > Aquificota > Aquificia > Aquificales > Aquificaceae > Hydrogenivirga. The sequence continues at coordinate 2,944 of WFYH01000166.1, read as the reverse complement.
TCCCCAAACCTACACTTCCGTATATAAATAGGGGGTTGTAAAGTCCCCCCGGATTTTCCGCAACCTCACGGGCTACCTCGTAAGCAAGCCTGTTTCCCTCCCCAACTACGAAGTTAACGAAGGAGTATCTCGGGTTTAACCCTTCAGAGAGGGATGTTTTTTTCTCTTTACTTTCCTTTTCTTCTACAACCACCTCTATGGAGGAGAGGACCTCTCTGCCAAGCTTGGAGGCTACTATTCTCAGAAGCTGTTTCTTGAGGCGGGGGTCCTCTGTTATGAAAACCACCTTGCCGTCCCTTTCGTCAACCCTGAAGTTGGTTATAAGAGAGAGAAGGCTTTTATCCCTCTCCCGGGCGTAGGCGAGAAAGGTTTTAAGATCCATCTCCCCCATACGGCTTTATATTCTTCCACCCCCTTCCGACCCCGGGCGATATCAAATAGGTGAGCCTATCAGAAACTTAACCTACCGAGGGGAAAGTCATTTGAACAGCGATAAAAATTCCTCCTCGCTCATAACGGGGTAGTTTTCAATTTCCAAGTTCTCGAGGAGGTGCTCTTTCCTGCTCATACCCACGAGGGCTGTTCCCACTCCGGGTGTGCTCCTGACAAACTGCAAAGCCACCAACACGTCCTTTTGGATGCCGAACCTTTCTTTTAGCTTATCGGGAACCCTCCCTATCACGTTTCCCTGATAGAGAGAGGCGCTTGTGTAAACGTATATTCCGAGCTTCCTGCAGGCGGTCAGGGTGGAAACCCTTTCACCGCCGAGGGTCTGATTTTTCAGACTGAAAGCCTCATGCATACCGAGGTTGTAGGGAAGCTGAAGGAATCTAAATCCGTGCTCCTCTCCGCCCACCTCTTGGGCTATCATAAAGAGCCTGCTAAGGTCAAGGTGCTGGCGGGCGCCTTCGGGAACCCTAAAACCGTGCCAAGTGGCAAGGCCGTAGTAGCGAAGTTTTCCCTCCTTTCTCTTTTCCTCCAAAAGGGCAAAGCACTCTTTTATCTTCTCGTAGAACCTTTCCCTCTCGGTAAAAAGGAGCTGTTCCTCGGGATTGTGAAGGAAATAAACATCTATGTAGTTGGTCCTTAGGTTCTCAAGGCTCTTTTCAAAACACCAGTCTATAAACTTGGCGCCGAGGTAGTGCCCCTGAGGGGTCATCTCGTTCAGGTCAATTAGCCCCTTCTTAAGGAAGTTCTCCTCAAAGAATACCTTAGGGTCCTCGCCCGAGTCCGCATCAAAGGGAACGTAACCTCCCTTTGTGGAAATTATGGCAGACTCCCTTCCCACCTCTTTTAAGACCCTTCCTATTACCCTTTCGCTTTTCATGTATCTGTAGTTTATGGCGGTGTCTATCACGTTTATACCTCTCTCCAAGGCGAGCTTTATGGTTTCTTCGTATCTTCTGTCCGTTTCCTCGTCAAGGTCTCCCAGATAGGTTCCTTCGCCCAGCTCGGAAAGTTTCAAATCAAGAAACTCCTTGTATCTCACCCTTCAACCCTCTCTATGGCTTTTTCTTTCTTAGGTGAGGCAAGTTTTCCCAAAAGGATGGAAACCTCGTAGAGAACGAGCAGAGGAATTGCCATCAGAACCTGAGTGGACACGTCGGGTGCTATAAGGGCACCTACCAAGAAGGCAACTACTATAAAGTAGCGTCTGAATTTCTTAAGCTGTTTATCAGTCACAAGCCCCGCCCTCTGAAGCATGAAGAGGAATATGGGCATTTCAAAGGCGATCCCGAAGGCGACCAGCATCTTCAGCACGAAGGATATGTATAGATTTACCGACAGGTAGGGTGTGGCGGTCAGCTGGGAAAAGCCCAAACCTAGCAGAAACTTGAGAGCCATCGGCAGAACTACCACAAAGGCAAAGGCTGCACCCATGGCAAAGAGGATTATTGAGGAAAGCAAAAGGGGAACGAACAGTCTCTTCTCGTTGGGGTAAAGGGCAGGTTCCACGAACCTCCAGATCTCAAAGAGGATAACCGGGGAGGCCAAGATAAGCCCGACCGCCAAGGAGATCTTTATGAGAATAAAAAGGGGTTCTGTGGGTGAAAGGGTTATAAGCTCCACCTCTGGGTATGACTTCACCACGGGAGATTTGAGAAACTCAAAAACGTAACGGGAAAAATAGAAGGATACCCCTGACGCCAACAGGAAGGCTATTATTGATCTAATCAGTCTTATTCTCAGCTCCCTGAGGTGTTCGGTCAGGGGCATCGTCGGAAGTTCGTTGTTCTGGGTGCTCATCCTTTAGCTTTTCCTCCTCGGTGATCTCTTCATTATAATCCTCGGGTTCCTCGGGAGGTATGTCATCCGGAGGCACGTAATCTTCGGTTTCATCCTCGGTTTTATCCTCCTCAGCTTCTTGCTCCATTATCTTTCTGTTCACCTCCTCCATATAAGCCTGCATGCGGATCTCATCCCACATCTGTCTTATCTTCCTTGCCGCCTCCCCCAACTTTACCGCCAAATCCATCATCCTTTCCGGACCGAGCACCAAGAAGGCTATCAGAAGAACCACAAGGAGCTGGATTTCCATAGTAATTCATTTTACGTGACTTCCGTGCAGAATCAGTTAAGATAAAAACCTTATGAGGAAGGACGGAAGAAGGGAAGACGAACTCAGACCCGTAAGGATAATAAGGGATTTTCTAAGCCATCCTGAAGGATCTTGTCTGATAGAGTTCGGAAATACAAAGGTTATCTGCACCGCCTCGGTTACCGACACGGTTCCCCCCTTTCTCAAGGGAAAGGGACAGGGATGGATAACGGCGGAATACGCCATGCTTCCGAGGGCTACCCACACCAGAAATATAAGGGAGTCGGTTCAGGGAAGGATAAGCGGAAGAACCCATGAAATCCAAAGGCTCATAGGAAGGGCGATGAGGGCAGCGGTAGATCTGACCCGCCTCGGGGAGAGGACCATATGGGTGGACTGCGACGT
>WFYH01000165.1 GCA_015490215.1 Aquificaceae bacterium | reverse complement strand
TAAGTGTACAAAGTTCTAAGCATCTTGCCCACTGAGTGGAACCATTCCCTGATAGCTTCTATGCTCACCCTTTAGCCTTTGTCTGAGAGGTATTTCTGAACGTCCTTTAGAGACATACCTCTGAAGTAGAGCAGGACTGCTTTTGCTTTGGCTATTGAAGGAACTCTGTGCCAGTGGTAAACTTTATCAAGTATTTCTCTTACAAGCTGTAGCCCACTCATATTTCCATTCTACCCTTCCACTCGGAGGGGTTTCCTTGCTTGAAAAAGTTGACATTCTCTAGGAGATCTACTCTTTTTCCAACTTGCGATTATATTAGGAGTTATAGATAGGTTGCACATTAGATTGTGGAATAATCCAAAGGAGAATGAAGGCTTTAGCAAAGTTTTGGAAAAAGACAAATGGTAAGGTAGAGTGTTACCTTTGCCCTGTGGAGTGCAAGTTAAAGGAAGGACAGGTGGGTTCCTGTGGTGTAAGGGCTAATTTGGGGGGTGAGCTTTACACTTTTACTTACGGATCTTTGATATCCTCTGCGGTTGATCCTGTGGAGAAAAAGCCCCTATTTCACTTCTACCCCGGGCATCTGACCCTAACCATAGCGACGCCCGGGTGTAACCTTCACTGCAAAGGTTGCCAAAACTGGGAGATATCTCAGGTTCAAAAGGGGCAGGTCTTTTCGGAACCCTTCTTTGAGGAGACCTTTGTTCCTCCCAAGCTTATAGTAGAAAAGGCGCTGGAATACGGATGCAAAAGCATATCCTACTCCTATTCGGATCCAACCATTTTTGCGGAATACATGATAGAGGTGGCAAGGCTCGCCCACGAAGCGGGGCTGAAAAACATAATGGTTACGGCGGGATACATAAACCGTGAGCCTCTTGAGGAAATAGACAGATTTATGGACGCCTACAGCATAGATCTAAAGTTCTTCTCGGACGAAGCCTACAGAAAATACTCTAAGGGTAGGCTTGAACCTGTCTTAGAAACCATAAAGTTTGTATTTAAAAGAGGCAAGTGGCTTGAGCTTACTACCCTCCTCGTTCCCGAGTATGTGGACGAAACCCAGCTCAGAGACATAGCGAGGTGGATAGTTAGGGAGCTTGCCCCATGGGTTCCTTGGCACTTATCCCGCTTTTTCCCCCACTACAAGGCTCAGGACCTTCCGCCCACGCCTGTGGAGATGTTGGAAAGGGCCTACAAAATAGGAAAGGAAGAAGGACTTGAATACGTGTATGTAGGCAACCTATTCGGAAACGCCTACGAAAGTACCTACTGCCCTAATTGCTCACAGGTGGTAATAGGCAGAAGAGGTTTCACGATAACTTCCTTGAATATCAAAGAGGGAAAATGCGGTTTCTGCGGTTACAAGATAGCGGGAAGGTTCTAAGATGAAGTTCGGCGACGTGATAGCGCTGATCCTGCTGATAGTCTTTATACACCTTCTCCTTATCTTCCACTGGAAGTTTATGATGAAGAGGAAGAAGACCTAAATACGAGCTGCTATCTCACGGGCGTATTCCATAGTTGACAGGCTTTTTGCCTCTATACCCATCTTTTGGAAGCCGCTTGCTATGTCGGGCGTTCCGAGCCTGTCTTCAAAGGTCTTTCTGACGGCGGAATAGATCCTTTCGGCAGCTTCCTTCCAGCCAAGGTACTCAAGCATCATGGCACCTGAGAGGGTAATGGAGAGGGGATTTGCTATGCCCTTGCCTGCTATGTCCCAAGCGGTTCCGTGGGTGCTCTCAAAGAGGGCGTATCCGTCCCCTATGTTACCGCTGGGCACAAAGCCCGGACCACCTATGAGAGCGGCGGCAAGGTCGGAAACGTAATCACCGTTTAGATTTTGGGCTATTATCACGTCCCAAGCTTCGGGTCTGAGCACAAGTTGCATGAGCATCTGGTCGGTGATTACCTTGGTGAGCTTGACCTGTCCCTCTTGAGGTTCCGCCTCGGGGTCAGTTACCACCTTACCTTTAAACTCAGGCTCTTCCGCTACTTCAAAAGCCCAGTTTATAAAGGCACCCTCGGTAGCCTTCATTATGTTCCCCTTTCCGATAACCGCCACGTTTTTCCTTCCTGTTTCAAGAGCGTATCTCAGCGCCTTGCGAACGTGCCTTTTGGTTTTAAACTCGCTCATAGGCTTTACGGTTATGCCTACATCTTCGGGGAAACCGCTCTCCTTAGCCCCCATTTCGCCGATGAGGAAATCTCTGACCTTCTTGGCTTCTTCGGTTCCCGAGAAGAATTCAATACCTGCATATACGTCGTCGGTGTTTTCCCTAAACACTACAACGTCAACCCTCTGAGGGTCAGGGATAGGTGTGGGCTGTCCCATCCAGTAAACGGGGCGGACCGCAGAGTAAAAGTCAAAAGCCCTCCTTAGAGCGGAGTTTATGGACCTAACCCCCTTACCTACAGG
>WFYH01000164.1 GCA_015490215.1 Aquificaceae bacterium | reverse complement strand
TGGTTTTCTTCCTTATGTCCATCGCCCTTTTGTGATCCCTTTCCACAAAGATTACCTTTGCTCCCCGCCTCTCCGCCTCAAGACCTATCTGCCCTGTGCCCGCAAAGAGGTCTATAAAGGTAAGCCCTTCTATGTCTCCGAGTATGTTAAAAAGAGCGTTCTTTACTATGGAAGGCGTGGGTCTGCACCTGTTCACCGCAATTCCACCTCGTATAGAGGTCTGCCCTTTTCTAAGAAAGAAGATATGTTTTCAAAGGTGGTTTCAAGAATGCGCCCAAGAGCTTCGTGGGTGTTGTAAGCGTTGTGGGGTGTTAGAACGGCGTTCTCCCAGTGGAGTAGGTAAAAGCTCTCCAAAGCCCTTTTGAGCAGAGTAGCGGGAAGATCTCCTTTACCCAATATAAGCTCTTCCTCAATCCAAACCTCCTCACCCTCAAAGGTATCAAGGGCTACACCCTCTATCCTACCTTCCTTTATGGCTTCCACGACCGCTTCAACGTCTACAACCGCTCCACGGGATGTGTTTATGAGGTAGCTTCCCCTTTTCATTAGCTTTATGTTCTCCCTGTTTATAAGGTGGTGTGTCTCGGGCGTGTAGGGAACGTGCAGGGTAACTATGTCCGATTCTGAAAGGAGCCTCTCAAGGCTTACATATACCGCCCCGTATTTTCTCTCAAGCTCCGGATTGGGTCTCTTATCGTGGGCAAGGATCTTTACCTCAAAGGCGCTTGCAAGCTTTATCACCTTTGAACCTATCCTTCCCGTGCCTACAACCCCAAGGGTTTTACCCTTCAGCTCCCTTCCCCTCAGCCCCTCTCTGGTGAAGACTCCTTTTGATACCCTCTCAAAGGTGCTTTTGAATCTTCTTAGAAGGGAAAGTATAAGTCCGATGGTGTATTCCGCCACGGTAACATCTCCGTAGTTGGGAACGTTGCAGACCTTTACACCCTTTTCTTTTGCAGCTTTCAGATCTATGTGGTCGTATCCGGTTGAGCGGGTAGCGACGAGCTTGAGCTTTTTCATGCGGTTAAACAGCTCTCCATCCAGCTTTGAGTAGATAAAAACGGAGGCTATGTCAAGCTTCTTAAGGGTCTCCTCCTTTTCCTCTTGTATGGGCTTATCGCTGAGGGAAACAACCTCAAGGTTATACTTTTTAGTAAATTCAAAGATGTGGGGTGCTTCCCAACCCTCAAGCTCGTAAAAACCTACTTTGAAGACCATTTCAGGGCACTCTCTATAAAGGACCTAAAGAGGGGATGAGGATCAAAGGGTTTGCTTTTAAATTCGGGGTGAAACTGACAGCCTATATACCAAGGGTGGTCTTTTAACTCCATTATCTCTACAAGCCTTCCGTCGGGCGAAAGCCCAGAAAAGAGAACCCCAGCTTTTTCAAAAGGTTCCCTGTAAGCGTTATTAAATTCATACCTGTGTCTGTGTCTCTCGTGGATTAGGTCTTTCCCGTATATCTCCCTCGCCTTGGAACCCTCTACGAGCTTGCAGGGGTAGGCTCCGAGCCTCATGGTTCCGCCCATTTTGTCTATGTTCTTTTGATCCTCCATAAGGTCTATGATCGGGTGGGGAGTGGCGGGGTCAAACTCGGTGGAATTTGCCCCTTCAAGACCGAGGACGTTTCTGGCAAATTCAACCGCCATAAGCTGCATTCCCAGACATATACCGAAGGTGGGTTTCCCTTCCTCCCTTCCTATCCTCAGAGCTTCTATCTTTCCCTTTATCCCCCTCTCCCCAAAGCCTCCGGGCACGAGGATGGCGTTCGCCTTAAGGATTTCCCGAGTGTCTAAGTTCTCCGAGCTTATCCATCTTATGTTTACCCTTACCCTGTTGGCTATACCTCCGTGGGTGAGGGCTTCCATAATGCTCTTGTAGGCGTCTTTGAGTTCTATGTATTTGCCCACAACTGCTACCTCAACGGTCCTTTCGGCGGTTCTGAGGATGTGGACTATCTTCTTCCACTTGGAAAGGTCCGCGTTCCTTTCCTCCAAACCGAGCCTTTCCGCTATCAAGCGGTCAAGCCCCTCCTCCTTAAACTTGTTAGGAAGGTCGTATATGTAATCAAGATCGGGAGCGGAGATTACCGCTTCCTCTTTCACGTTGGAAAAGAGCGCTATCTTTGACTTTATCCCCCTCGGAAGGTCCCTATCAGCCCTGCATATGATGGCATCGGGCTGTATACCTATAGCCCTGAGTTCTTTTACGGAGTGCTGTGTGGGTTTTGTCTTCAGCTCTCCTGCTGTCTTTATGTAGGGAACGTAGGTAACGTGTATGAACATGGCATTTTCCCGTCCGAGCTCAAGGGAAAGCTGCCTGATAGCTTCCAAGAAGGGAAGTCCCTCTATATCGCCTACGGTTCCGCCCACCTCAACTATTATCAGATCTTTATCCTTGGCTATTTTCTTTATGAGCGTCTTTATCTCCTCGGTTATGTGGGGTATGACCTGAACGGTTGCTCCCAAGTAATCTCCCTTCCTCTCCCTTGATATTACGTTAAAGTAAACCTTTCCAGCGGTTACGTTGTTGTCTTTAGTCATGACTGCGTTGGTAAACCTCTCGTAGTGTCCCAGATCAAGATCCGTTTCCGCTCCGTCTTCGGTAACGTATACTTCACCGTGCTGATAGGGGTTCATGGTTCCCGGATCCACGTTCAGGTAAGGGTCTAACTTCTGGAGGGTTATCCTGTAGCCCATGGACTCTAAGATGGCACCTATGGAGGCGGAGGTTACTCCTTTTCCCAAAGAGGAGAGAACGCCGCCGGTGACAAATATAAACTTGCCCATAGCTCAGGGGTTTGAGAGTCTTTTTGTAAGGGAGGGTGACGGGACTCGAACCCGCGACACGGGGATCCACAGTCCCCCGCTCTACCAGCTGAGCTACACCCTCCTGACCTTAATAAATTTTACTCCTTTCAGCCCCCACCTACAAACTCCTCGTATATTTTGGAAAGTTTCTCCTTAAGTCCTTCATCTCTAAGGTGACCGCCTGCCTCCAAAAGGGCTTTTACAAGCTCATCGGGTGTTAGCATAATCCCATCTTCGGGTTCTATTAGCCTGCCGTTTACCAAAACAGCAGGAGGTGTTACGTCTCCCTCAAAGAGGTCGGAAGGCACAAGGCAATATTGGACGTTGGAAAACCCCTTTACCGCCTCAAAGAACATCCTGTCGTAAAGCTCACACCTTCCGCCGGGCGGACTCTTTGAGACCACGGTTACCTTGACTACTTCCTTCATGACCTTCCTCCCTTTACCCTTTGTATCTTTTCTTTTAGCTCGCTCAGGAGCAGAAGAGCCTGAAGGGGTGTTGTGTTGGCTATGTCTGTGGAGAGTATTCTTGAGATCACCTCTTCGTAAGCCTCCTCTTCCATGCGCCTTTCTGACCTTGCGAAGGTCTCCTCAAGGAGGGGTAGGCTCCTGTCTTCAAGGGACGCAAGGATCTCGTAAGCTCTCTCTATAAGTTCAGGGGGCAAACCCGCCATGCGGGCTACCTCTATACCGAAGCTCCCCTCCGCCTTTCCGGGCACGAGGGTGTAGAGGAAGGTTATCTTCTCGCCGTCCCTGCTTACAGCCATATGGTAGTTCCTCACCCCCTCCACCTTGCCCTCAAGCTCCGTTATCTCCAAAAAGTGGGTTGCAAGCAGGGTCTTTGCTTTTATCCTTCGGGATATGTATTCTACAAGGGCTTTGGTTATGGCTATGCCGTCGTAGGTGGAGGTTCCCCTTCCTACTTCGTCAAGGATTATGAGGCTCCTTTCGGTAGCGCCACTCAGAAGGGCGGACACATCAAGCATCTCGTTCATAAAGGTAGAAACTCCCATCGCAAGAAGGTCTCCGGACCCTATCCTCGTAAAGACCGCATCCACCAAACCTACCTCTGCCCTCTTTGCGGGCAAGAAGCTACCCATATGGGCGAGTATGGTCAAAAGGGCTACCTGTCTTATGTAACTGGACTTGCCCGCCATATTGGGTCCCGTGATTATGTAGATGAAGTTCTCCTCGTCAAGGTGCGTATCATTGGGAACATAGTTTTTCAAAAATCTCTCAACGATTGGGTGTTTTCCTTCCTCTATGTGTATGCTATAACCCTCATGGACGTGGGGTCTCACCCAACCCCGTGTGTAAGCTACCTGAGCAAGGGATTGGATGTAGTCCAGCTCTCCCACCAGCCGAGCATTCTTGCCTACATCCCTGAGTCTTTCGCTCACCTTTTCCCTGAGTTCTTGGAACAGCTCGTATTCAAGGTCGTTTATCCTCGTCTGAGCGGATAGGATCTTTTCTTCAAGCTGAAGTAGTTTATCGGTTACGAACCTCTCCGAGTTTGAAAGGGTCTGACGGCGCCTGAAGTAAGAAGGGACATAGCGGAGGTTGGGTTTGGTAACTTCTATGTAGTAGCCCATTACCTTGTTGTAGCCTATCTTCAGGCTACCGATGCCCGTCTCTTTGCGAAGCTGAAGCTCATATTCCCTGAGTATGTTTTCTGCGTTGTCCCTGATGTTTCTAAGCTCATCAAGGTAAGAGTTCACCCCTTCCTTTATGAGTCCTCCCTCTTTGAGGTGAAGGGGCGGGTCATCTACAAGGGTTCTCTCTATTTCAAGGGCAAGGCTGGAAAGGTCCTCAAGCTGATCCCTTACCTTAACCAAAAGCTCCGACTTTGCCTCTCTGAGGGCTTCCCTAAGCTCCTGTATCTTAAGTAGAGAGTTTTTCAGATGGACCATGTCCCGAGGAGTTGCCATGCCCGAGCTTATGCGGGAGACGAGCCTCTCTAAGTCCACCATACCCGATAGGATGTCTCTTATCCTCTCCCTCAGCTCTCTGTTTTGGACAAGTTCCTCCACCGCATCTTGAATTTCCCTTATTCGGTCTACGCTCCTTAGAGGATTGAGAATGTAAAACCTGAGCCTCCTCCTTCCCATACCCGTTAAGGTTTCATCAAGGACACCGAAGAGACTGTGGTCCTTCCTTCCCTCAAGGCTCTCTACCAGCTCAAGCCCTTTTCTTGCCTTTAGGTCTATGCGAACGAACCCTTCATCCACAAAGGGTTTAGGTTTTGAGATAAGGGGTGTAAAGTCCTTTTGGGTGTATCGGGCATACCCGTAAAGCCCTCCCAAAACCCTCAACATTTCCTCCTGTTCAAAACCCAAGGAGCGGGCGCTGTAGATGTTAAAGTCCCTCTTCAGGACCCTTTGCCCCTCTTCAACTATCTCTTCGGGGAGAACACCCGTATAAAACCCGAGAACCTCTTCCACCTCTTTTGGAACCTTTTCACCCTCGGGCACCAAAAGCTCCCTGATAGGAAACTTGGAAAGGAAATCCAACAGCTCTTCCTTCCTTACGAATGCCCCGAGAAATTCACCCACGGACAGGTTCAAATAGCCCACAAGATACCCGCCCGTGTAACTCTGCAGGCATGCAAGTCCACCGTTGTCCTTTTCAAAGTAGGTTCCAGGAGTTATAACCCTGATAACCTCCCTTTTGACAATCCCCTTAGCTTTTGATGGGTCTTCCACCTGTTCACATATGGCTATCTTGTAGCCCCTCTGGACAAGCCTCTGTATGTAGCTTCCCGCTGAATGGTAGGGGACACCGCACATGGGTATCCTTTCACGTCCTTTTCCAGCGGGTCTTGAGGTTAGAACTAGGTTAAGTTCCTTTGATCCCACAACCGCATCTTCGTAAAAGAGTTCGTAGAAGTCTCCAAGCCTGAAAAAGAGCAGGCAATCGGGATACTTCTCCTTAAAGTAGTGATACTGGGCGAGCATAGGGGTAAGGTCGGAGGAACCCTTCATAGCTCAACCTTTACGCTATCCGAACCATCATAAGCGGGGCTGAAAACCGCAAGCAGGATGGAAATTTCTCCCTTATTGGTATAGTAGTGAACTTTCCCCTTGGGTATGAAAGCCACATCTCCTTTACCGAGAACTTCTCTCCTTCCGTCCAAGTAAAGCTCCCCTTCACCTTCCAGCACGATAAAGGTAAGGTCATGGTAGGCGTGGTAGTGGGGCACCTCGGCGGTTTTTATAAAAACAAGGAGCTGGGTAATATTTTCAGTTTCGTTGAGTTTGATCACCTCAATGCCTTCAGCCTTTCCCTTTTTCTCCTCTATAAGTGAAGAAAGTTGCTTTGTTTCCGGATATCCGAAGAGCTTCATAATAGTTATTTTAAGACGCCATGCTGGAAAAGCTTCTTTTTGTCCTTTTCATATTCACGAGCGCCCTTCTGCTTAAGGGTTTGGGGGTGTTCAAAGAGGAAGACACGGATATATTTGTAAAATACGTAATCTACTTCTCCCTCCCCGCTCTGGTTTTTGAAAAGGTAAGGGAAACGGAGCTAAGATCGGATGCCCTCGGTGTTATAGCGGGCGCTTGGTTTGCCATCCTCTTCGGGATAGCCCTATCAATGGCAGTAGGCAAGCTCCTCGGGTTGCCCTATAAGAGTTTTAGGGCTTTCGTTCTTGTTTCCTCCTTTGGGAATACCGCCTTTATGGGATATCCCTTTTCCTTTGCCTTTTTCGGTGAGGAAGGGCTTAAGTTTGCGGTTTTCTACGATCAGCTTGGCTCCTTTACGCTGGTAATAACCCTAGGGCTCCTGATAGCCTCAGGGAAAACGGATATAAGGGAGCTTGTTACCTTTCCCCCTTTTATAAGCCTGTGTGCAGGTTTTCTTTTGAAAGATGTAGCACTTCCCGCAGCGGTAGAAACCTTTGTAGAGGTTGTAGGTTCTTCCCTTGTGCCGGTGGTCATGTTTGCGGTGGGGCTTAAGTTCTCCCCTTCTTACATCAGGGACGGCTCTTTGCCCGTGATGGCAGCGCTGATGCTGAAGATGGTTGCTGTTCCCCTGAGCGTTTTAGGTTTTGCTAAAGTCTTCGGTCTTCAAGGGGTTGCTTACAGAGTGGTTCTATTAGAAAGTGCCATGCCTCCCATGGTTATGGCGGGTATACTCGTTATGAAGTATAAGCTTGACGAAAGGCTTGCGGTGAATGCCATAAGCTTGGGAATACCTATAGCCTTTTTAACGGTTCCCCTGCTTTTGGAATTTTTATGATCTATATCATACTCCCTCTCCGCAAATATAAAGACATTAAGATAGTCTGATGAAATAAAACAGCGTTTTATAGGTTAAAAGCGCGGACAGCCGGGAGGGGAGCTTAGGCGGTAGATGGGGAGATCCCGAGCGGGTCTCCCCTCAATTCTTTAAAATTCTTTTTCTATGGAACCCTCCAAAGCCAAGCTCATAGGTAGCTTGAAGTATAGAAAGCTTAGGTATACAAAGAACCACCCCCTTCGCATACCGCGGGTCTCCTTGCTTTTGGAGTTCCTTAGAGCTTTAGATCTGCTGAAAGAGGAAGAGAAGGTAGAAGCACGACCTGCCACAGAAGAGGAACTTCTCCTATTCCACACACCCGAATACATAGAAGCTCTCAAAGAAGCAGACAAGTGCATGTGTGTTCCAAAGGGTGCCCGCGAGAGGTTCAACATAGGCAACTACGAAAATCCCGTCTCCCCTGCTATGTATAGGGGATCCCTTTTAGCTACGGGTTCTTCCGTTCAGGCGGTAGAGCTGTTTTTGGAAGGCTTTCCTACCTTTAACCCCGCAGGAGGTATGCACCACGCCTATCCGTCAAGGGCAAACGGCTTTTGCTTTATAAACGATCCCGCTATTACGCTCAAGTATTTACTCAAAAAAGGCTTTAGAAAAATCCTTTACATAGACCTTGACGCCCACCATTGCGACGGAGTTCAAGAAGCCTTCTATGAAGACGACAGGGTAT
>WFYH01000163.1 GCA_015490215.1 Aquificaceae bacterium | reverse complement strand
CTCAAAGCCGCACCCAGCAAAACCCCTATCATGGGAACTGGAACCCCACGCAACAGTCCCTTATTCTCCAGACCACCCACACGAAGTTTTCCTCTCCCGGTCTTGACTTCATGAGCGCCCACTTGAGGCCCCAGTCTCCTATGGGAACCGCTTCTTCGGGTGTCGGATAGGCAAGGTTGAGCCAGTACTGAGATTTGACTATTGCGGGAAAGTAAAAGGGCTGGCATTTGACGTCAAAGGAAGGGATGCTTATATCCATTGCGCTTGCGATGAATGAAAGTCCGGAGGTTTCCTTATACAGAAAGAGCTGAGCGGATTCGTGCATTACATCCAGAATCCTCGTTGCTATCAGACCGCTTTCCGTAACGGCGTTAAGTCCATACGATGTGGTTGTATCGGGGTATATGGTTCCCCAGCAGCCCGCACACCAGAACATGGAATTTCTGAGAGCTTCCGTCGCCTCGGGAGCTGTAGATGTAGCCACGCAGTCCGCAAGGCAGGTTATCTGGGCTACGGGCGACGCCACAAGGAGCTTCCAGGGTTGGATCAAAGCTGCAAGCTTGTCGTCCCATATTAGCGGGTTGAGTTCGCTCAGACCCGTGGGGATGAAGTCAAAGTCTGTGCCTTTATCCACGCACAGGTAATCCATCACTATGTTGAGAACTCCGAAAACGGGATACTTGATGTAATGCACGTTGACCTTGGAAGCTCCATCGGACTGGTTTGTCCCGTCATTCCTTCTTACCGAGAGATCACTCCTCCTGTGTCCGAGGCATAGAAACTCCCATGCCCGCCGGGGAACCTCTATGAAGGCTATCGGTTCCGCTACCCGAAAGTGGAGACCCACTTTAAGCTTCCCGGAAGTGGAGCAGGAGCATGTCCTTTTCAGTTCCAGGGTATCAACGAAGAAAGACCAGTCCACCGTGGATATGGGGTCTATGCACGGTGGGTTTGAGAAAGCTAAAAGCACCGGTATCAAAAGGGCAATAAAGCTCTTCCTTCCGCCCATGGAACCTCCACCTTTACGAGCCTGTCCCCGGACTGATAGACAACCGTAGGGACTGCCTTGATTTTGAGCTTTTCCACCATAACCGGCAGAGCCATGTAGATGGTGAGGTCTGGGTACCTCCTTCTTGCCTCAAGGACGTTGCCCCGGGTGATAAGGAATGTGGTGGGATACTTCTCTGCGAAGGAGACAAAGTCTTTGAGCATGTAATCATCAAGGAATACGTAAACTCTGTTGAGAGTTATCTTCTCAAGCACGTTTACCACACTTCCCTTCTTTGCAATGAGCCTGCCTCCTACCCTTAAATCCCGTGGTGCTCTGAATATTAGTCTGTCCTCGGAAACTCTCAGGGCTTTCGCAGCTGGAAGTCCGAGGTCCACTTCCGCTGCTTCCAGTAGCTTCTTTTCTATCTCTTCCTTATGTATATGAGGCGGTTTAGCCGACCTCAGCCTTTCAAGTATGCTCTTCTCTTTTATGGGGTAAACCCTGCCGTAAATGCCGAGGTGCTCTACTGCAAAAGCGCACAGGCAGAAAGCCCACAGTCCCGCCAGGATATACTCCGGTCTCACGGACATTATTTTTAGCTTTACGAAACTATGCCTCAAGGAAGCTGACGTAGATTTTTGAGGCTATAACTTCACAAGGTGAAGTTTTTTGAGGTGTTTCCGCTATTAACGCTACCTACAATTCATAATCGTCATGCTGTCTCTTCTGATAAGTGTGCTGATTTACCAGGGGGATGCTTCCCCAGATTTTGTCAGGGCGAAGTTCCCTGAAGGCAAGCGGTACGTTTATGCAAAGAGGGCCACGATTTACTTTGATTTTGACTCTTACGAAGTCAGGAAAGAGGAGGCAGGCAAACTGAGTATATTCAGGAAGGGGGAGGAGGTTATAGTATCCGGCTTTGCATCCCCGGAGGGAAGCAGGACCTACAACTACTCCCTATCCGAGAGGAGAGCTTTAAGCGTTGCTGATATACTCCGTAGTCGCGGAGTATCGGTTAAATCCATCAGTTCGGAAGGGGAGGATCACTGCTGGGTTCCGGGGGAGAGGTTCTTTAAAGAATGCAGGAAAGTAGAGGTGGAGGAGTTCCATGGAGAAGAGGGCTTTGGTCTTCCTTGAAAGTGCGAAGTTTCACTTTGAGAAATTCAGGACACTCCTTGAGGAAGCCATGCAGGCGGATGAGAGCCTGCGCTCGGAGGAACTTCAGGAGAAGGTCTTTTGGGTGGGTGAGTACGTCAAAAACGCCATTTCAAACCTGAAGGGAGGTGTCTGCCATGAAGAGTTTCCGCAGGGTTAAGGCGTTTTTCTACCTTCACCATGCTGAGCTGAGAACCCTGTCCGTGGTCCTTCTTGCCTTCCTCATAGGCGCGGGAGATGCAGCTTTTGCCCAGACGACGGACCCGTGGGCAAACCTTTCCGATCTCCTGATTGCCTGGATAACGGGTAACCTCGGGAAGTTTATAGCAATTGTAGGGATAGTTATATCCATAATCGTGGCTTTGCTTATGCACTCTTTTAAGCCGTTGGTTTACGGGGTCATAATGTCGGTGGCCGTGGGGGGTGCAGTGGGTATTGCAAGGATGTTTTTTGAAGCAGGAGCAGCTGCATTTGGGAATAACTGGTAATCATGGAAAAGAAGATTTACAGGATACCCAGATATGTGGACGATGACCCCAAGGCTCTCGGGATTATCCCAATAGACATGTTTATTGTTTTCCTGGTATTTGCAGTACCCCTTATATGGCTGATAGGTGTATTCAAGGGCTTCTTTGCGAGCCTGGGTGCTGCGGTTCTTTATTACAGATACGTCAAGAAAAAGGGAAGGGGCTACTACAAGCTCCTTGCCTTTAAGCTCGGTTTTTACTCTCCCCCGGGGACCCTTCCGCCCACGGAAAGGGAGGTTAGGGCTTGAAGTATCTGGAGATATGGGAAAACCTCAGGGAGCAGAGCCGGATACTCCTAATCTTGGTCGGGTTCCTGCTTGTGGTGAACCTTGCCCTGATATTTATAGTCATCTCCCTCTCCCTCAAGAGGGAAATAGTCGTATATCTTCCGCCCTATGAAAAGGTGTATGTAAGTGGCAGGGAGTATGTGCTCCTCTGGGCAAGATACTTCACCAACCTCATCACCAACTTCAACCCTGAAAACGTAGAGGAGAGGGTAAAACTGCTCACCCAGTATGCTTACTCAGATGACGTGAAGCTTGCGCTAATAGAAGAAGGGAAGCGCATAAAGAAAGACAGAATTGAGCAGGTGTTCCATCCTTTTGAGGGAACTTGGAAGCTTGATCCCAAAACGAGGGAAATATCCGTTAAAGGAAGGCTCAGGAAGGAGGTCGGGGGAGAGGAGATAGAGAACAGGACAGCGACCTTCAAACTTTACATGAGGATAATTCACGGGAAACCGTATCTGGTGGGGTTCAAGTATGAGTAGGCTTCTGGCGGGACTGCTGATTGCGGCTTTGTGCTTTGCAGAGGAAATACTCTACAGGGGAGAGCCTGTAAGCGTGGAGGTGTCAGATAAAGCATTCAGTCTTTTCGTATTTCCCGAGGATGTGGAGAAGGTGCTCACATCAAGCCGGTTCGTAAGTGTCAAGGTGAAGGGCAGGGAGGTTCTTGTAAGAACGGCGGATGGCGAAAAGGCGGATCTGTATGTCAGGACAAAAAGCGGAAGGAGCTACCTCTTCTATCTGCTTCCGGTTTCCAAACCGCCGGGAAAGTTCAACGTCATAGATACAAGGAAACCGCTCCGTAAAGAGCCTCCTCTTGAGAAGGAAAGGGAGCATGAGGAGATCCTGGCGCAGCTCGTGAAGCTCGCCCTCAGAGGAGAACCGCCTCCGGGATACGATGTCAGGGTAAGGACTTACGCAATAGACACACCGTCCCTCGTGGTAGTGGTTCAGGAGGAATGGAGCGGATGGGAGTACAGAGTTGTAAAGGCGGTTCTTATGAATAAAACTCAGAAGACCTTAAGGGTGAGAGAGGATATGGAGTTTTTTGAAAACCTCCTGCGTAAAGAGTTCGGAAGACCCTACGCCCTGGCAATTACGAAGGAGTTTATTCAGCCCGACGAAAGGGCTTACCTTGTGGCGGTCGTTAAGAGGCAAGAGAAGGAAAAACCCCGTTACCAGAGCTTTATTGAGGATGTCATGAAGAATCTAAAGGGTGGCACGGATGGAGAGCGTCAGGGACAAGCTGACTAAAAGGAAAAGACTCGTATTTGGTGTTCTTATAGGCTCGCTTGTTCTTTCCCTTGCAGGCAGTATGCTGTGGAGTCTGGTCAGCCTTATATCCGCAGGACAGAAGACACCCCGATCTCAAGGAGAAGAGCAACCAACCCTCTACCCTGATGAGGACTGGAAAGCTGTAATGGAACGGAGGATGGATAAACTTCAGGAGAGGCTCGAGAGCATAGAGAGTTTGCTCAAAAACATGAGGGCTTCAGAGGTTAAGACGATGGATTCCGAGTCCCGGCAAACCGTTCGGGAGAGCGTTAAAATTGAAATTCCGAACAAGAAAGAGAAAGTCGGGACCGAGAAGACAGAGCCCAAGCTCCCGCCTATAAAGATAAAGCTTGATGAACCCGTGCAGTCTCCGAAGCCTGTAATGCTCAGATCTTCCCGTAGGAAGGAAAAGCAACCACCCGTCATAAGGGAATTCGGTCCCGAGAAGGATGATAAAACCGGCAAGGAGAAAACTTCGAAGAAGGAGGAAGAAAAGGGGGAGCTTTATATACCCCTGGGATTTACTAAAGGGATACTTCTTAACGGACTTGATGCCCCGACGCTTCAGTACGGAAGAGAGAATCCCCATCCCGTCCTTATACTCCTGACGGATAAGAGTATTCTTGCGAACAACAGGAGGCTTAATCTCAAAGGATGCTTTGTCCACGCCTCCGGCTGGGGAGAACTCTCCTCCGAGAGGGCATACCTGGAGCTTATCGGTATCTCCTGTATAAGCAGAGACGGAAAGATATACGAGAAGAAAGTCAAAGGCACGGTAGTTGATGCGGACGGTAAAACGGGGCTGAAGGGCAGGGTGGTTTCAAAGTTCGGGAGCGTCCTTGCCAAGCAGTTCATGGCGGGGCTTCTGGAAGGGATAGGGAACATACTCAGGGCTTCCTCTACTACCGTTCAGATCTCACCCGTAGGAACTCTTGAGAGTATCCAGCCTGAGGATGTAACCAAGGTTGCGGTTGCAAGCGGAGTTTCCTCAGCTGCGAGGAGGCTTGCGGAGTTTTACGTTCAGCTTGCCAAGGAGTACTTCCCCGTTATAGAGGTGCAGGCGGGACAGAGAGTGTCGGTCCTCTTCTACGGAGGGCACAAACTTGAGGAAGTTGATACTTACAGGAGCGGTCTTAATGATGGGGTGCGGTGATTTTGAGGCAACGGTTACAGACGGGAACCTCTACCTTATAGCTCACAAGCCATGGCTTCAGGCTGAGGGGCTTCGGAAGTTTGATAAACATCCAAAGGGCAAATATGCGGGAATGCTCTTTGTTTTCCCCTCATACGGTGAGAGGGGGTTCCATACCGAAGGATTCAGGCATTACCTCATGCTCTGCAATTTTGAAGGCAGGGTAAGAAGAAACTGCCTATGTCTCCCTCCGAATACAAGAGTCAGGGTAAACGGAAGGGTCTTTCTGGAGGAGCTCTATGAGGATAGGGAATGCAGTAAAAAGGTTTTCTTTTAACGTTGGTTTCTTAATCCTCTCTCTTGCAGGATTCGGGTTTGCCGAGCCCGAAATCTTCAAGCAGTACGGTATTAAGGTCCTTGAAGAGAGAAACCTCGGAAGCTTAAAGGAACTCGTTGTTGAGAGGAACGGAAAGAAGATGCTCATATACATGAGTAAGGACGGCAAATATCTCTTGATAGGGGCACTCGTGGACGCCAAAACGGGTAAGAACCTGACAAAGGAAAGATACAGGGAGATAAACAGGGTAGATGTATCAAAACTGCCCCTTGAGGACGCTCTGAAGATAACGTTCGGGAAGGGCGGAAAGAAGCTAATAATGATCTCCGATCCTGACTGCCCTTTCTGTAGAAAGGCTCATGCATACCTCAAAAACAAGAACGTGGAACTTTATGTGTTCCTGTTCCCGCTAAACATCCACCCGGAAGCGTTTTCAAAGAGTGTAAGGATCCTATGCTCGGAGGATAAAACCAAAGCTTACGACACCGCACTGAGCGGTGGAGAAGTGAAAGCGGACAGGTGCAAGGAGGGAGAGGACAGACTTAAAAAGCATATACTTGTGGGACAGATAATAGGGGTTTCAGGAACCCCGCTCTTCATAAGGGAGGACGGCATCAGGATTGAGGGATTCAACGTTAAAGAGCTTGAGGACTACCTCGGAGGGAAAGGAAGATGAAGCCCAGGGCATGGCTGCTTGTGTGTATGGCTCCGCTACTCTTTTCATGCGCAAAGATGCTTTCCGTCGGGCACGAAAACTTCAAGTGCGAGGCTACCGAGGGGACGGGGGTATGCGGGACCATGGAGTATGTGTATGAGAACCATGAAAGACTCCTTAAAGAAACACCCGAGATTGACGGAACAGAAGGAGGCTATGCGGTTATAAAAGGTGAAGGGAACAAGGTGGTGCTCATAGGCACAACCGAACTTAAAAGGGTGTGTACTGAAGAGGAGACAGACCCCTATGAACCCGACGTTGAAGAAGAAAAGGTGTGCAGGTATGTAAGAACGGTGACCATTAAGCGGTTTAAGGATGAGCTCGACCCCTATGAAGGCAAGCCCATTCCCGTCAGGGAGGAGGCTCTTGTTCAGAGGATATGGATATACCCGTATGTGGACAAAAGCGGTAACCTTGTGGAGGGACACTTCATCTACACGATAGTCAGGGAGGGAAGGTGGCTTGACCCCAGAGGAAGGGAGGTGGATTGATGCTGGGCTTTCTTGACAGGCTCCTCGGGGAAAAGGGGCAGTCCACGGAGCTTAAGCTCATAGAAGCCTTTAACGATTCAAGGGTAAGGTTTCATGATCTTTATCCCATCCTTGAGTATAAGGACGGCGTATACCTCACGAAGACAGGGATGGGTATTATCTTCTCTCTTCACGTCCCTCCTTACCTCGGAGACGGAGACGAGGATAACTTTGAAGCCTTCATCAATCACTCCTACCCGAACGGCACCGTTATAGGATTTTTCTGCTATGCGGATTCAAACATAAAACCCTTTCTTGATTACTGGAAGAGCCTCCACGGGCATGTGCCGAACGTAAGGAATCCCGAAGTCGTCCGGAAGCTCATAGACTACAGATACGAGTTCTTTCTCAAAGCTTCAAGGGAAGAGTTCTGGGCGGGAGCAAAGCCGAGGATCTTTAAAAACTACGTCTGGGTTCTGTATCCCTTTGAAAAGGGCGAGGACCTCAGGGAGAAGTTCAACTTTGTCAGGGATGAAATTACCAAGCTCGAAGGAATTCTCAAAGACTACGGACCGAGAGTTGTGGAGCCGACGGAACTCGTAACCACTCTCAAGTCCATCTTCAACCCTGCCTTTGAAGGAACCGCGGAGGCGGAAAACAGGGACATAAACCTCCAGATACTCGATCACGATACCGTCATAAGGGTGGAGAAGGAGTCCGAAGCTTCAGAGGATGCGGACCTGGTCGTAAGACAGGCGGAAAAGGAGAGGAGGTGGAGAGGTTTTCACGTAAACCGCTTCCCGAACGCCGTAACGCTGTGGGAGTTCTCGAACATACTGTTTCCTTACGATACCAGGGAAGTTTCAACTCCCCTCCCCGATCCCTTTATAGCCGCGCTTGTGGTCAGAGTGAAGGATCCTGCAAAGAGGCGTCTTGAGATAGACTCGAAGGCAAGGTATGCGATACACGCAGCGGACAAAAATCCTCTCGTGAAGTTCTTTCCTTCAATACAGGCAAGGGCGGAGGATGCAAGATTTGTCCTTGAGCTGACCGAGGACGGAAAACTCCCCTACGAGGCGTCCCTGTTTTCCTTCATAAGCGCTGAGAGTCGGGAGATGCTCAACCGTATCTCAAGCGACTTCCTGAACAAGATGCAGAAGAAGAACTTCCAGCTTGTCAGAGAGATAGACGTTGCACTTGTAAACTCTCTCTTTGAGTGCCTTCCCCTCGGAACTATTCCCGGCAGGAATGACCTCTTCATGCGTTACTCGACACTCTTCTCCTCAAATATCGCTTCCATGGTTCCCCTCGTGGGACAGGTCTACGGTTCTGACAGGCCCATAACCCTTTACGTGGACAGGAAGTTCGGTGTTTTCGGGTTTAACCGCTTTCACTCAAAAACCAACTACAACGAGAACACCATAGCGGAGTCCGGGGGCGGGAAGTCCTTCTCAAAGGGCGATGACCAGGTGTGCAGTCTGGCTTACGGCTGCGTCATCAGAATAATAGATATAGGCTATTCCTACAAGGGCATATGCGAGCTCATAGGGGGTGAGTATATAGACT
>WFYH01000162.1 GCA_015490215.1 Aquificaceae bacterium | reverse complement strand
TACTTTTGCTTTGATTACCCACATTCAACCTTCCCCTCTCCTTAACTACATGAATGCCCAAAGCCTACTGCCATAAAGGTATCCACCACACCGTCCACCATGTCCACCGGTCCGTCCACTACCCCTCTGGTGGATCGGTTCGTAGGATTGCCTAATCTTCTACTAACACATTTAATCTGTTAAAATGTTTACCTGTATGAAGGTTAAATTTATAAAGGTTAAATGCTTACATTTGAACATCCCCGATGCGGGCGGTAAATTATGAGGTATGAGAGTGCTCAGATACCTCGGACCTTACGGGGGGCTACTTGTTCTTTCCATAGTCCTTGCCTTGGGATACTACGCTATATCCTTCAAACTCCATCCCGAGCTTCACGGACAGCTCTTCAAGATACTCATAGAGAGCGTCAAGGAGGACTGGAGGCTCTTTGTCCTGCTTATAGACCCGTTCGTGTTCTACCTGGGTATAGCCCTCGGTATCTTTGCCCTTCTCCTCGGAGCTTACGGACTCTTCAGGTTCCTGAAGGGAGGAGCTGACATGAGACAGGCAAGCCTGTTCGTAGATCAACCTAAAACTTCTACTAACCAGGGTTCCCTTGAGGAACTCCGTCAGGTCCTCGGGGAGGACTTTGATAAATACAGGGTCATGCTTCTCAAATACAAACCTTTATTCCTGAAGGCTTATGAGCTGTTCAAGGACCTTCCCGCTTCTAAAAAACATCATCACGCCGAACCGTTCGGACTCTTTAGGCACAGCGTCTCGGTAGCCTACAGGCTCTATAAAGAAGCGGACAGGACAGCTGATGTATGCGGTATGGATAGAGAGACGGCGGAGAAGGTGGGCGTGGTCCTCGGGCTTTTCCACGATGCCGGGAAGATATACAAGGACAAGGGGGTTCCCTTCAAGTTCCAGAATGCCCTTGCAACTGTTATGCTCGGAAAGCTGGACCTTGACCTTCCGCCCGAGCTCCTCTCCCGGATAGCCTATGCAATCATGATACAGCATACCGAGTATGCGAACCTTGACCCGGAACCGCTCCTCAAGGTTCTAAGGTCCCTGGACGCTCAGGACACGAAAGCGGATATAGAGCAAAAGAGGAGGGAGTGTATAAATACGTTCCTCGCAACGCTAAAGCAGAGAGTAGAAGGAATACATCATGAATGGAACAACCCCAAGTTTTTCAAGGTTATCTACAACCCTCACAAGAACGAACTCCTTGTGAACATGAGGATAGTGGACGAAGTGTATGAGTTCATAGCCAAGAACGAAGAGTGCACGGTTCCCAAGGGAGAGGTTATCAGTTACCTTGTGAAGGAAGGCATAGTCAAACCCGTTGGGGGGAGCGATTTTGCGTCTTTTTACATAGACGGGATAGGAAAGTTTCCCGCCATGCTATTTGACGTTGAGAAGTTCCCAGTCCGTGTCCCCACGGTTCCTACGGTTCCCGAATACGTCCCCGCATCGCTAAAAGCGGAAAGGGAGGAGTTCCTCAAGGTCCTTATAGAGGTCGTCAGCGAGCTCAAGGATAAACTTGACGACCCCAAAAATCCCATAGTCCTCTACAAGGATAAAGAGGGTAAGGAGTGGATAATCGTAAAAAGCCAAGCCCTGGAGCTGTTTGCCGAGAAAGGTAAAGAATACGCTAACCTCAACGACCTCGGAGATAGGACGGGCTTTTATCCTGAGAAGGTTAATCTAAGGTCTTTGAAGCTGAACACGAAGGTAATAAAGGTCCCCATAGACCTTGTGATGGTGAATGTGGGAGAAGGGGCGGAATGACCGCCCCTGAGACTTGAAGCGGTCGATCTTTTTCCTGAGCCGTATCCTGACCTGCGGGTCCCAAGCGTCTCTGTAGAGTAGATAATCTTCCCGTCTCATGATGGAGATCTCCATGAGTTCTTCCTCGGGGATACGGCGGAAGAGGTATCCTGACTCATGGGAGCAGTCCCCGTCGCAGTAGTATCCCGTTGTCCAGACATAGACGGAGCCGTCCGGGAGGGTGACCTTCTTCTCCTTCACGGGGAGGAAGGAGAATTCAAACTCCCTGTGTCCGCAACGGGCATCTCCGTTGAAGCGTATCTCCCTGTCGTTGATGATGGGTTCGCCGTGTCCATCGGGACTCCTGAGCTTGAAGCCCATCCTCTCGTATGCGGATACGACCTTGCGGAAGTCCCTGACGATGGACTCCCAAGAACTGACCTCACAGCCTCTGACCACGAGCCTGTGCGTGTAACCCATGACCACTCACCTCCTGCTGAGATATTTAGATGTAAATAATTTAATTCCCAGAAAGGCTTAGCGGAATTTCTCGGGTAGTAAATCTCTCAGTTCCCACTTCTTGATAAGGTAGTCCAGTCCCCCCCAGTAATCCTTAAAGGTTTCTATATCTTTGCAGGACCTATCGAGGTATCTTTTAACCGCCTCGGTCTTCAGAGCCATTTCAAGATAATAACAAAACAGGTTCCTTGCCTTTTTGTCCGTTAGCTGTCCGCTCCTTATAAGGAGACCGAGAACGTCGAACCACCCAAGATAATCGTCAAGGAAGTCCTCAAGAGTTCCGATCGGAAGGTTGGGTCCTACCGCACCCGTTTTATACTCGCCGATGCTGTAAGTTCGGCTCCTTTCGTTGTAGCAAACCCTTATCTTGGCTGGGTTTACCTCCCCCAACTTGTTCCTATCAATAGCCTTGGTTATAGCCGAGTATAGGGAGTTTTCAAAGAAGCTCTTGTACACCTCAAGAAGGAGCTGAGAGTCCGTCCCGCCCTTGATGATGTCGTTTTGGCGCTTGAAAATCCATAACTGGAAGATAAGTACTGCCCCTTGAAAACCAAGAATAAGTAGTTGAGCTATAGTTTCCATCTTCATCTGACCTGCCTCCCTTATCTTATCGCCCTATGATTTTACAGGTTTTCGGTTAGTAGATTTATCCATATACCTACTAACCTGATTTGGGATTTTGGTTAGGTTTGAGGTTAGGTGTTGGGTTGCAAAAGGCGGGTTTTGGTTTTAAGTTTGAGGCATGAGGGGAATTTTAGCGGGTTTTGGGATGATTGGAAGCGTGTCGATAGTTTATATGGTAACACTTATAGCCGGCTTGTTAATGCCTCACGTTCCGGACACAGGCAGAACCGTCCTATCGGCACTCTTTTTTGCATCAATAGCTGTAGCTATCTTTATCATGAATGACTACTTGAAAGCGGTGGAAGAAAAGGGATGGAAGGCAGTCTTCCACCCCCTAACTCTTGTCATACTGGCTAATATAATAGGTGCTTTCGGTCTGACCGCTCTTATCTCAGCCTGAAAACACTACTTCGTCCGTGTATAGAACCTCAAAGGAGTGGAAGGATATAGGAGTTCCGTCCTTGCCTTTAGCTTTTTCCTTGCCCTTGTAAATAATCTTCACGAGGACCTTCTTGCCGTCGCATTTTGTCATTACCTCTTTGAGCTGTCTTTCGAGGTTTGGCGGGGCGAACATGAGGAACCTCTGTGAGCCGTCTTCGGATATGAGTGAGACTATCGGGTTGCTGTATTTTTCGCTTTCCACGATCTTCTCAAGGTAGCCGATGAGTTCCTCTCCCTCAAGAAGGGACTCATAGCCGTCCTTCTCCTGTCCGAAGACGACCCAGACCTCGGGACGGTTGTCTCTGGAAGGCTCCACAGCCCTCTTCCAGTTGATGTTCTTTGTTTGCGCCATGACAGACACCTCCTTTATTGGTATTCCACATCAATCTCCTCCCCAGAAATGGTTTGCGAACAGCAGGACGAGGATAACCGCTATGCCGAGGAGTTCTCCCAGGCTGATACGCTCTTTCCTCCTCACCTTACCGCCTCCACTACCCTGCCGTCAGGGAGATGGACCCGAACTTGAGGATACTTGGTAGTGTCGTTAAAAGCCCTGTAGGGCTGTCCGTGAATGAAGGCTATGAACTCTCCTACTCTAAGCCTGCCTATGTCCTCGGGCTTGAACACTTCCACGTCTTCCTCTATGGTCCTAACTTCATCGCCGTCGAGCATCTTCCTGTAATCCTGTTTAGTCCCTGATAGCCTTGAGACATACTGCTGAGTAGTGAGTTCCGAGATTTTGAAGTAAACCTGAAGCCCCGCGGCGGAGAGAAGGTTCCTTCTGAGGTTAGTAGAGGGATCTATCTTGTCAAGGTTAGCAAACGTCTGGGTAGCAAGCATGAAAGAGGTATTTGACTTACCGTATAGCAGGAGCTGGTCGTCAAAGCCTTTGAATATAGCGTTGTGGCATTCGTCCACCCACACACACAGAACATTCTTAAACTTCTCATAACGCTCAAGCATATCCGCTATGACTTTATCCACAGACCTCAGTATCATCTTGGCTATCGCCTTAGCCTCCACTTCGCTTTTTTTCGAATAGCCGATGTAGAAGGTGAAAGTGAGGTCCTCGGGATTTTCGAGGAGTATCTCTCTGATAGGATCGGTCTCCCCAGAGAATATCTCCTTCGCTTTTCCCTGAGTGAGCTTCAGTAATGCGGACTTCATACCCGAGAGGTCTTCCTCTATCCTCTTTTCCGAAGCGTTCGCCCATTGCTCCAGTAAAACCTGGGCGGTAGGATCCTTGATATAGGTGTATGTGTCGGCCTTGAGAGCGTTCAAATCCTCTTTGTTAGCGTAGCGTATGAAGTCAAAGAAAGTAACCTCTCCCCCAGAGGAGAGGATGGCGGAAGATACTACGAAAGCGAACTCCCACGCCTTATCCCGGAAGTAAGTAGTCTTTTCGTTCTCGGGAGTAAGGTCATAGATAATATCCGCTATCTCTTCGGGAGACATCTTGTAGAAGGGCTTGATCCTCAAGGACTTGGGGAAGTCTCCTATAACAAAGAGCTTTTTCTTGATGCCTTTCTTTACAGCTTCATGGGTAGCCCATACAGTTCGGGCGAAGAGAGCTGGATCTGGACCCGGATCGACGAGGATGACGTTCTTAGGGTTTTTCGTATCCCTTATGTCGTCCGCTACCTTTGTCTCTATCCACTTTGACTTCCCTGATCTCGGGTTCCCGAAGATTATCCCGTGTCCCGTCCGGGGCTTGTAGGTTACTCCCTCAAAAACTTCCATCTCCAGCTTGTCCATTACTTCTCTCCTCCTTCCTCCACGAGAATACAGGAGCTGCAAAGCATAAAACTCCACCCCGAGCAGTAAGAGTAAGGCCCTTAAGACCTTGCCTACTCCTATGCCTCCTTCTTCTTGAGTAGAGGCTTGAGGACAAACTGGTAGCCGAGTGCCCCAGCGATCACGGCAACCACAAGTAGCTTATCCCACTCCATCTTTACACCTCCTCTACCTTTATTCCTTTAGCACGGTTCATAGCAACCTTAGCAATAGCACTCCTTTGTTCTTTATCAAGAACCTTGCCCGCTGGAACCTTGATATATTCGCCCTCAAACAAAACCTCTCCGTCCTTGGAGACCTTTACCTTTTTCTTTTCATGCCCGTTAGCGCTCACAAGGTCCGCCCGGACATAAACGTTCTTCCCCCAGAGGAAAGCCTCGGATTTAAAATCCCCGTCAAGTTCCTTAACAGCCTTTTTTACTTCCTCAAGGTCGTCCATATCATCCTGGGGCTTTTCTTCCGATTTTGGAGTAGCTGGAGAGGGAGAAAAAGAAGGGGACGCAGGAGTGGGAGCGGGTTTTTCCGCCCCCAGGGATGGCTCGGAGGGACGGGATGGAACGCCGGGAGTTTCTACCAAGGCGTCATACTCTTCTTCCGTTATCTCCACGACCTTGTTCGAGTAGAGCGGTTTCGTCTCTATCTCTTGCTCTCCCTTCTTCTTGGGAAGAGCGAGAACCACGAAGTAGAGGAGATGGTAAACGTGAAAGCCGAACGATGGCATATAAGAGGCGAGCCACTTAAAGGTAGGATGCGAGGACTCGGACAAAAGCACTCCTATATAAGCGAGAATGAACCTCATGAGGTTGTCAAGGATAAAGAGCGTGATAATCGTTGTGCTTACAACGGTCCTGTAAACGTTTATCCCGAAGCTCCCGAAAGAGCCGTAATACCGTAAATACAGAAATACGAAAACGAGACCATACCACAGAGGGGTGAAATAGACGCCCACGAAGGGCTTTATGATGTCAAAGATATTCCCTACGAACGCCAAGAGAAAGGCGAAGGAAAAGGACATGGAGAAAACCCTGAGCATCATCGGGAACGTGTAGAACTGCTGAGGTATTTCTCCTGCGAGCTCCCAGATGCGGATCGTGTCGAGGAAGCCGATTAATCCCGCAAAACTATCCGTCCAAGAAAAAGTATAGCGAGCCATCCTCCCTGTACGGGAGGCTTTGCGCTCCTCCATGCTCTAAATTATAATTAATTATTAATGATGTGGCAAGTGCTTATCGCTCTTATATTTCTTTTGATAGGCTTAAATAAAAATGCAGTTTCGGGGAATGTGCTCTTTTATTTCTTTACTGAGCGTCCCTCCAAAGATGTGGTAGAGAACGCTCTGTGGGTTCAGAAAAACTGTGATGTGAAGGTTATAGGAGTGGTCCGAGGAGTGCTGGAAGGAGAGAGGCTCGTGCAGGCGGTTAGAAGGCTCAACAAGTATCAGAAGGAGGGGTTTGAGATATGGATAGATCCGACTCTCTACGATATGTTTTCTATAGAGGTTGTCCCGTGCTTTATCCTGGTCCCTCATGAGTTTGCGTATTCAAAGATGTGTGTGGGAGATGAAGAGGTCATGGGGAAAAAGATATGCGGGAACTTATCGATTAAATATGTATTAGAGAGGTTTAAGGCGTGTCCCCAGAGCAGAGACTGAAAAGACTGGAAGAGAAGGTCGCAATCCCTTCCTTTATTCAGGGCATTTCAACATGTGTAAACCAGAAATCTCGGCGAAGCCCTCCCTGAGTTAGTAGAAAACCCCAATTTCCTACGAACCGCAAAACCGCCGGCGCCTGTGTAGATATGTGAAGGTAAAAGACTCGCTTTAGAGGGCTTCTTTTAAGCATCAAGATTTCTTTTTCCTTCTCTCAGCATCAGCGCCCCTGTTGATGATGATGAGTATTAGTATTTAAAGTCTTTAGTTATATAAAGTCTTAGTAGGGAAAGGAGTATCTCAGCTACTCCTTGAGGCTCAATGACTCCAACTCCGTAATTTTCGGGGGGTGTTCTAATTTTTAGGACAGGGTGTTCTAAAAAATGGAACAGGGTATTCCAAAAATTAGAACAGGGTATTCCAGATTTTAGAACATGTATACCTTTACACATTTAACCTTTATACCTTTAGTCATTTAACCTATTGACATTTAGGAAGGTAAACTTTAAGATAAGGGCATGGAGGGGAAGAAAGGGAAAAGCGACAGGATAGCGATAACGCTTTATCCGAGGACTGAAGAGGAAAGGGAGCTTGTAGAGGCGTGGAGGCTTTGGTTCCGGCTCCAGAACCTTCAAGGGAAGAAGGTATCTCAAGCGGAGTGGATCATGGACAGGATTAAGGAGTGGGCGAAAGAGAACAGCGAACAGGTAGAGGTATTGAAGAAAATGCTCAAAACCCTTGAATTGTGATGTGCTTGGCTATACCTACAACTCTGTATGCTTCCTCTGAGAACGGCTCGAAGTCTTCTGGGGAATAGAGCTTAAGTAATATCTGTGAACCTTTCAAAGCCACTTCCCTTAAAATGGGGATTGAGGGTTCTTGATGTTTAGCAATCACGTAGAACCCGTCCCCGGAGATTTCCTTTTCTGGGAGATAGCCTACGATGATGCTTTTATGAAAGAACGGCAAGGACCGCTTATCAGATATACGAACCGCATAGACTTTCTCTCTGAAGAAAAATGTATCGACCTTTGATTTTAAATCTGGGGTCCCGTCCATAAGGATTTTTGTGCACACGGGAACTTCATACAGAGGCTCATCGCATTC
>WFYH01000161.1 GCA_015490215.1 Aquificaceae bacterium | reverse complement strand
CTCAAAGCCGCACCCAGCAAAACCCCTATCATGGGAACTGGAACCCCACGCAACAGTCCCTTATTCTCCAGACCACCCACACGAAGTTTTCCTCTCCCGGTCTTGACTTCATGAGCGCCCACTTGAGGCCCCAGTCTCCTATGGGAACCGCCTCTTCGGGTGTCGGATAGGCGAGGTTGAGCCAGTACTGAGATTTGACTATTGCGGGAAAGTAAAAGGGCTGGCACTTGACGTCAAAGGAGGGGATGCTTATATCCATTGCGCTTGCGATGAATGAAAGTCCGGAGGTTTCCTTATACAGAAAGAGCTGAGCGGATTCGTGCATTACATCCAGAATTCTCGTTGCTATCAGACCGCTTTCCGTGACTGCGTTAAGTCCATACGATGTGGTTGTATCGGGGTATATGGTTCCCCAGCAGCCTGCACACCAGAACATGGAATTTCTGAGAGCTTCGGTTGCTTCAGGAGCGGTAGATGTAGCCACGCAGTCCGCAAGGCAGGTTATCTGGGCTACGGGCGACGCCACAAGGAGCTTCCAGGGCTGGATCAGGGCGGCGAGCTTGTCGTCCCATATGAGCGGGTTGAGTTCGCTCAGACCTGTGGGGATGAAGTCAAAGTCCGTGCCTTTATCCACGCACAGGTAATCCATTACTATGTTGAGAACTCCGAAAACGGGATACTTGATGTAATGCACGTTGACCTTGGAAGCTCCATCGGACTGGTTCGTCCCGTCATTCCTTCTTACCGAGAGATCACTCCTCCTGTGTCCGAGACAGGGAAACTCCCATGCCCTCCGGGGAACCTCTATGAAGGCTATCGGTTCCGCTACCCGAAAGTGGAGACCCACTTTAAGCTTTCCGGAAGTGGAGCAGGAGCATGTTCCTTTCAGTTCCAGGGTATCAACGAAGAAAGACCAGTCCACCGTGGATATGGGGTCAATGCACGGCGGGTTTGAGAAAGCTAAAAGCACCGGTATCAAAAGGGCAATAAAGCTCTTCCTTCCGCCCATGGAACCTCCACCTTTATGAGTTTGTCTCCGGACTGATAGACAACCGTGGGAACCGCCTTGATTTTGAGCTTCTCCACCATAACCGGCAGAGCCATGTAGATAGTGAGATTCGGATACCTCCTTCTTGCCTCAAGAACATTGCCCCGGGTGATCAGGAATGTGGTGGGATACTTCTCTGCGAAGGAGACAAAGTCTCTGAGCATGTAGTCATCGAGGAACACGTAAACCCTGCTGAGGGTTATCTTTTCAAGCACGTTTACCACACTTCCCTTCTTTACAATGAGCTTGCCTCCTACCCTTAAATCCCGCGGTGCTCTGAATATCAATCTGTCCTCGGAAACCCTCAGGGCTTTCGCAACCGGAAGTCCGAGGTCCACTTCCGCTGCTCTCAGAAGCTTCTTTTCTATCTCTTCCCTATGTATATGGGGCGGTTTAGCCGACCTCAGCCTTTCAAGTATGCTTTCCTCTTTTATAGGGTAAACTCTGCCGTAGATTCCGAGGTGCTCTACGGAAAAGGCACTCAGGCAGAAAGCCCACAGTCCTATAAGGATATACTCCGGTCTCACGGACATTATTTTTGGCTTTACAAAGCGATGCCTCAAGGAAGCTGACGTAGATTTTTGAGGCTATAACTTCACAAGGTGAAGTTTTTTGAGGTGTTTCCGCTATTAACGCTACCTACAATTCATAATCGTCATGCTACCTCTCCTGATAAGTGTGCTGATTTACCAGGGAGATACTTCCTCAGATTTTGTCAGGGTGAAGTTCCCCGAAGACAAGCGGTACGTTTATGCAAAGAAGGCTACGATTTACTTTGATTTTGACTCTCACGAAGTCAGGAAAGAGGAAGCGGACAAACTGAGTATATTCAGGAAAGGGGAGGAGGTTATAGTATCCGGCTTTGCATCCCCGGAGGGAAGCAGGAGCTACAACTACTCCCTATCCGAAAGGAGAGCTTTAAGTGTTGCTGATATACTCCGTAGTCACGGAGTATCGGTTAAATCCATCAGCTCGGAAGGGGAGGATCACTGCTGGGTTCCGGGGGAGAGGTTCTTTAAAGAGTGCAGAAAAGTAGAGGTGGAGGAGTTCCATGGAGAAAAGAGCTTTGGTCTTCCTTGAAAGTGCAAGGTTTCACTTTGAGAAATTCAGGACGCTCCTTGAAGAAGCCATGCAGGCGGATGAAAGCCTGCGCTCGGAGGAGCTTCAGGAGAAGGTCTTCTGGGTGGGTGAGTATGTCAAGAACGCCATTTCAAATCTGAAGGGAGGTATATGCCATGAGGAGTTTCCGCAGGGTTAAGGCGTTTTTCTACCTTCACCATGCTGAGCTGAGAACCCTGTCCGTGGTCCTTCTTGCCTTCCTCATAGGTGCGGGTGATGCAACTTTTGCCCAGACAACCGACCCGTGGGCAAACCTCTCCGATCTCCTGATTGCCTGGATAACGGGTAACCTCGGGAAGTTTATAGCACTTGTAGGAATACTCATTTCCGTTATCGCAGCTATCGTGATGCACTCTTTTAAACCCCTTGCATACGGGGTGATATTCTCGGTTGTCATCGGCGGGCTGGTCGGGCTTGCAAGGATGTTCTTTGAGGCAGGAAGTACCGCTTTCGGAACGAACTGGTAATCATGGAAAAGAAGATTTACAGGATACCCAGATACGTGGACGACGACCCCAAGGCTCTCGGGATTATACCCATAGACATGTTTATTGTTTTCCTGGTGTTTGCGGTGCCCCTTATATGGCTGATAGGCGTATTCAAAGGCTTCTTTGCAAGTTTGGGTATTGCGGTTCTTTATTACAGATACGTCAAGAAGAAAGGAAGGGGCTATTACAAGCTCCTCGCCTTTAAGCTCGGTTTTTACTCTCCCCCGGGAACCCTTCCGCCCACGGAAAGGGAGGTTAGAGCTTGAAGTATCTGGAGATATGGGAAAACCTCAGGGAGCAGAGCCGGATACTCCTAATACTGGTCGGGTTCCTGCTTGTGATGAACCTTGCCCTGATATTTATAGTCATCTCCCTCTCCCTCAAGAGGGAAATAGTCGTATATCTTCCGCCCTATGAAAAGGTGTATGTAAGTGGCAGGGAGTATGTGCTCCTCTGGGCAAGATACTTCACCAACCTCATTACCAACTTCAACCCCGAAAACGTAGAGGAGAGGGTAAAACTGCTCGCCCAGTACGCTTACTCGGATGATGTAAAACTCACGCTTATAGAAGAAGGGAAGCGCATAAAGAAAGACAGAATTGAGCAGGTGTTCCATCCTTTTGAGGGAACTTGGAAACTTGATCCCAAAACGAGGGAAATATCCGTTAAAGGAAGGCTCAGGAAGGAGGTCGGGGGAGAGGAAATAGAAAACAGGACAGCGACCTTCAAGCTTTACATGAGGATAATTCACGGGAAACCGTATCTGGTGGGGTTCAAGTATGAGTAGGCTTCTGGCGGGACTGCTGATTGCAGCTTTGTGCTTTGCAGAGGAAATACTCTACAGGGGAGAGCCCGTAAGCGTGGAGGTGTCAGGTAAAGCATTCAGTCTCTTCGTATTTCCCGAGGATGTGGAGAAGGTCCTCACATCGAGCCGGTTCGTCAGCGTTAAGGTGAAGGGTAGAGAGGTTCTCGTGAGGGTGGCGGAGAACGAGAAGGCGGATCTATACGTTAGAACAGAAAGTGGCAGAAGTTACCTCTTCTATCTGCTCCCTGCTTCCAAACCTCCCGACAGGTTCAGCGTTATAGATGCGAGGAGGTTACTCCCGGAGGAACCTCCTCCCCTTGAGAAGGAAAGGGAGCATGAGGAGGTCCTCGCACAGCTTATAAAACTTGCTCTCAGTAATCAACCGCCGCCCGGCTATGAGGTCAAGGTCAAAACCTACGCCATAGACACAAAGTCTCTTGTGGTGGTGGTTCAGGAGGAGTGGGACGGTTGGGAATACAGGGTCTTAAAAGCGGTGCTCGTGAACAAAACCCAGAAGACCTTAAGGGTGAGAGAGGATATGGAGTTTTTTGAAAATCTCCTGCGTAAAGAGTTCGGAAGACCCTACGCCCTGGCTATTACGAAGGAGTTTATTCAGCCCGACGAAAGGGCTTACCTTGTGGCGGTTGTTAAGAGGCAGGAAAAAGAAAAGACTCCCTATCAGAGCTTTATTGGGAGTGTTATGAAAAATCTGACGGGTGGTACAGATGGAGAGCGTCAGGGACAAGCTGACTAAAAGGAAAAGACTCGTATTCGGTGTTCTTATAGGCTCGCTTGTTCTTTCCCTTGCAGGCAGTATGCTGTGGAGTTTGGTAAGCCTCATATCCGCAGGACAGAAGACACCTCGATCTCAAGGAGAAGAGCAACCGACCCTCTACCCTGATGAGGACTGGAAAGCTGTAATGGAACGGAGGATGGATAAACTTCAGGAGAGGCTCGAGAGCATAGAGAGTTTGCTCAAAAACATGAGAGCTTCAGAGGTTAAGACGACGGATTCCGAGTCCCGGCAAACCGTTCGGGAGAGCGTTAAAATTGAAATTCCGAACAAGAAAGAGAAAGTCGGGACCGAGAAGACAGAGCCCAAGCTTCCGCCTATAAAGATAAAGCTTGATGAGCCTGTGCAGTCTCCGAAGCCTGTAATGCTGGGATCTTCACGTAGGAAGGAAAAGCAGCCGCCCGTCATAAGAGAATTCGCTCCCGAGAAGGATGATAAAACCGGCGAGGAGAAAACTTCAAAGAAGGAGGAAGAAAAGGGGGAGCTTTATATACCTCTGGGATTTACTAAAGGGATACTTCTTAACGGACTTGATGCCCCGACGCTTCAGTACGGAAGAGAGAATCCCCACCCCGTCCTTATACTCCTGACGGATAAGAGTATTCTTGCGAACAACAGGAGGCTTAACCTCAAAGGATGCTTTGTCCACGCCTCCGGCTGGGGAGAACTCTCCTCCGAGAGGGCATACTTGGAGCTTATAGGTATCTCATGTATAAGCAGGGACGGGAAGATATACGAAAAGAAAGTCAAGGGGACGGTAGTTGATGCCGACGGTAAAACGGGGCTGAAGGGCAGGGTGGTCTCAAAGTTCGGGAGCGTCCTTGCCAAGCAGTTCATGGCAGGGCTTCTGGAGGGGATAGGGAACATCCTCAGGGCTTCCTCTACCACCGTTCAGATTTCACCTGTAGGAACTCTTGAGAGCATCCAGCCCGAGGATGTAACCAAGGTTGCAGTTGCAAGCGGAGTTTCCTCGGCTGCAAGGAGGCTTGCGGAGTTTTACGTTCAGCTTGCCAAGGAGTACTTCCCCGTTATAGAGGTGCAGGCTGGACGGAGAGTATCGGTCCTCTTCTACGGAGGGCACAAACTTGAGGAAGTTGATACTTACAGGAGCGGTCTTAATGATGGGGTGCAGTGATTTTGAGAGAGCGGTAATCGACGGGAACCTCTACCTTATAGCTCACAGGCCATGGCTTCAGTCTGAGGGGCTTCGGAAGTTTGATAAACATCCGAAGGGCAAATATGCGGGAATGCTCTTTGTTTTCTCCTCATACGGTGAGAAGGAGTTCCATACTGAAGGATTCAGGCATTACCTCATGCTCTGCAATTTTGAAGGCGGAGTAAAAAGAAACTGCGTCTGTCTCCCTCCGAATGCAAGAATCAGGGTAAGCGGAAGGGTCTTTCTGGAGGAGCTCTATGAGGATAAGGAATGCAGGAAAAAGGTTTTCTTTTAAGGTCGGTCTCTTAATCCTCTCTCTTGCAGGATTCGGGTTTGCGGAACCGGAAATATTCAAACAGCTCGGAATAAGAGTTCTTGAGGAAAGAAACCTTGGAAGCTTAAAGGAACTCGTTGTTGAGAGGAACGGAAGGAAGATGCTCATATACATGAGCAAGGACGGCAAATATCTCCTGATAGGAGCGCTTCTTGATGCTAAGACGGGTAAGAACCTGACAAAGGAAAGATACAAGGAGATAAACAGAGTGGACGTATCAAAACTGCCTCTTGAGGATGCTCTGAAGATAACGTTCGGGAAAGGTGGGAAGAAGCTGATAATGATCTCCGATCCCGACTGTCCTTTCTGTAGAAAGGCTCATGCTTATCTCAAGAACAAGGACGTGGAGCTGTATGTATTTCTGTTCCCGCTGGACATCCATCCGGAAGCGTTCTCAAAGAGTGTAAGGATCCTATGCTCGGAGGATAAGGTCAGAGCTTACGATACCGCGCTGAGCGGGGGGAAGGTAAGTGCGGAAAGGTGCGGGGAAGGGGAGAAAATGCTCAAAAAGCATATACTCGTGGGACAGATAGTAGGGGTTGCGGGAACCCCGCTCTTCATAAGGGAGGACGGCATCAGGATTGAGGGATTCAACGTTAAAGAGCTTGAGGACTACCTCGGAGGGAAAGGAAAATGAAGCCGAGGACATGGCTGCTTGTGTGCATGGCTCCGCTACTCTTTTCATGCGCAAAGATGCTTTCCGTCGGACACGAAAACTTCAAGTGCGAGGCTACAGAGGGGACGGGGGTATGCGGAACCATGGAGTATGTGTATGAAAACCATGAGAGGCTTCTTAAAGAGATGCCCGAGATTGACGGAACAGAAGGAGGCTATGCGGTCATAAAGGGTGAGGGGAACAAGGTGGTGCTCATAGGCACAACCGAACTTAAAAGGGTATGTACTGAAGAGGAGACAGACCCCTATGAACCCGACGTTGAAGAAGAAAAGGTGTGCAGGTATGTAAGAACGGTGACCATTAAGCGGTTTAAGGATGAACTCGACCCCTATGAAGACAAACCCGTTCCCGTCAGGGAGGAGGCTCTTGTTCAGAGGATATGGATATACCCGTATGTGGACAGGAGCGGTAACCTTGTGGAGGGACACTTCATCTACACGATAGTCAGGGAGGGAAGATGGCTTGACCCCAGAGGAAGGGAGGTGGACTGATGCTGGGCTTTCTTGACAGGCTCCTCGGGGAAAAGGGACAGTCCACGGAGCTTAAACTCATAGAAGCTTTCAATGACTCAAGGGTAAGGTTCCACGACCTCTATCCCGTCCTTGAGTATAGGGACGGCGTTTACCTCACGAAGACAGGGATGGGTATTATCTTCTCTCTTCACGTCCCTCCTTACCTCGGAGACGGGGACGAGGATAACTTTGAGGCCTTCATTAATCACTCCTACCCGAACGGCACCGTTATAGGATTTTTCTGCTATGCGGATTCAAACATAAAACCCTTCCTTGATTACTGGAAGAGCCTCCACGGGTATGTGCCGAACGTAAGGAATCCCGAAGTCGTCCGGAAGCTCATAGACTACAGATACGAGTTCTTCCTCAAAGCTTCAAGGGAAGAGTTCTGGGCGGGGGCAAAGCCGAGGATCTTTAAAAACTACGTCTGGATTCTGTATCCCTTTGAAAAGGACGAGGACCTCAGGGAGAAGTTCAACTTTGTCAGGGATGAAATCACGAAGCTCGAAGGAATTCTCAAAGACTACGGACCGAGAATTGTGGAACCGACGGAACTCATAACCACTCTCAAATCCATCTTCAATCCTACCTTTGAAGGAACCGCGGAAGCGGAAAGCAGGGATATAAACCTCCAGATACTCGACCACGATACCGTCATAAGGGTGGAGAAGGAGTCCGAAACTTCAGAGGACGCGGACCTTGTCATCAGGCAGGCGGGGAAAGAAAGGAGGTGGAGAGGCTTTCACGTAAACCGCTTCCCGAATGCCGTGACGCTGTGGGAATTCTCGAACATACTGTTTCCGTATGACACCAGGGAAGTATCAACTCCCCTTCCGGAACCCTTCATAACTGCACTGGTTGTCAGGGTTAAGGACCCGGCAAGGAGACGACTTGAGATAGACTCAAAGGCAAGATATGCAATACAGGCGGCGGACAAAAATCCTTTAACCAAATTCTTCCCTTCAATACAGGCGAGGGCTGAAGATGCGAGATTTGTCCTTGAGCTGACCGAGGACGGAAAACTCCCCTATGAGGCGTCCCTGTTTTTCTTCATAAGTGCCCCGACCCGCGAGGGGCTGAACCGCATCTCGAGCGACTTCCTCAATAAGATGCAGAAAAAGAATTTTCAGCTCGTCAGGGAGATAGACGTTGCCCTGATAAATTCGCTCTTTGAGTGCCTCCCTCTGGGAACAGTGCCGGGGAGAAATGACCTCTTCATGAGATACTCCACGCTCTTTTCCTCAAATATAGCGTCTATGGTACCTCTCGTGGGGCAGGTTTACGGTTCCAGCAGGCCCGTAACCCTGTATGTGGACAGGAAATTCGGACTCTTCGGATTTAACCGTTTCCACTCCAAGACCAACTACAACGAAAACACCATAGCGGAGTCCGGGGGCGGGAAGTCCTTCTCAAAGGGCGATGACCAGGTGTGCAGTCTGGCTTACGGCTGCGTCATCAGAATAATAGATATAGGCTATTCCTACAAGGGCATATGCGAGCTCATAGGGGGTGAGTATATAGACT
>WFYH01000160.1 GCA_015490215.1 Aquificaceae bacterium | reverse complement strand
GCAGGTCGTCTATCATCTTCTCTATCTTCTCCTTCTCAAGGTTGATCGTGGGCACACTTTCCTCCTCACGTTTGCAGGAGTCAAAGGCCTTCTCAAGGTTCCCGAGGGATTTCATAGTCGGGGACTTCTCCCCAGGTTTGCTCTTTCCTCTTCCCAATATGAGTGTAGGTGTGAGCGTGGGAGGGTTTTTCCCTTTAGCTTCTTTGTATAGATACTTAGGAAGCTTCTCTCTCTCGAACCCTTCCAGCTCCGCACCTGTGAAGTTTCCTTTCTCATCGAAGTTCAAAACAATTACCTTATCCGCCTCCACATCGTCGTAGGGCTTTACCTTTCCGAACCTGAGGCCTATCTCTCTAACAGCCCTTAACATCAGAGGACCCTCTCCACCATCCCGAAGCCTTGGGAGTTCCTGACCCCCAGACCCGCCTCGAGAGCGAGCCTTATCATCTCTTCGCTTCCCCTCAGCCTGTAATACCCCTCCCAGGCCTCTATTAGCGTTCCTCTGTAGACCACCTTCTTCCTGTGGCTTTCGACCACCTTCACAGACTCGACCTCCAGCTCTCCCTCGTAGCTTCTCCCGTATACTATTTCAAACTTCTTCAGGAGGTTCTTCCTGACAAGATCGTAGAACTCCTCCTGCCAAGGGTTCAGGTAGTGGAATCTCCTCTCCCCTTCGGGGGTTCTGTAGACGGTTATGGGGGAGAGGCACCTGACCGTTATCTCTTCTTCGACCTTGGGTTTGACGAGCTCTATAGATGAAAAGCTCACCCTGTTCTTTCCCAAGATCATGTTCTCTCTTTTCAGAAAGGTCTTCACAGAGGAAGAAACTATGTCCATCAGGGGAGAGGCGAAGTAGAGGGTTATCTGGGGTTCAAAAGCTATAAGACCCTTACTCTTGTTTTTCCACTTGAGCTTCCCGATAACTTTCGAAAATGTGAAGAGCTTGAACCTCCTCTTCCCGTAAGGGAAACCTATATCGTGGAGGAACCTCGATAGCAGGGGGTCCATGTTCCTGTAAAAGAAGGCTTGAAGTATGTGGTTATAGCTCTTGGGAAGGACTATATCCTTGTCCCCTATCAGGGTTATTTTAATTATCATGAAAGCTTTATTTCATAGCCTCTGCGGCGCCCACTATGTCCATAAGTTCAAGGGTAATGGACTCCTGACGTGCTTTGTTAAAGATAAGAGTCCACTGTTTGACAAGGTCATCGGCGTTTTTGGTGGCATTGTCCATAGCTACCATCCTTGCAAAGTGTTCCGCAGCGTTGGATTCTACCATAGCCCTGTAAAGTTGATAGTTAAGATACAGGTCAAGGATCCTGCTTATGAACTCTTCCTCTTCCACTTCAAAGGTATATACGCTGTAGTCACCTGTAGCCTCTTCTTCGGGAAGTTCAAAGGGTAGGAACTTTCTCAGGACGGGTTTGTAGCTCGCTCTGGTGATCATCTCGTTGTTAAGCAGGTAAACTGCATCCACCTCTTTTGAGGTAAACCTTTCCCTGACAATTTCCGATACCTCTTTAGCTACACCGAAGTTCACTTCCTTTCTGAAAACCTCATCGTAACCTTTTACTATGGAGTAGTCTCTTTTGGAAAAGTAGTGAAGCCCCTTCCTGCCTATGAGGATAAGGTTTGTCTTTATGCCCTTTTCCTGCTTTTGGGCTACAAACTTTTCCGCTTCCTTTATTATGTTGGAGTTAAAGGCTCCCGCCAGACCACGGTCTGCGGTTACCAAGATCAAATCTATGTTTTTTTCGTCCCTTTCTTCCAAGAGAGGGTGGCTTTCCCTGTCCACGTGACCTGCAAGGTCCCTGACCAACTCGTAGAGCTTATCCGAGTAAGGTCTTGAAGAGTAAAGGAGTTCCTGAGCGCGCCTGAGCTTCGCAGCAGAGACGACTTTCATGGCGTTGGTAATTCTGCGGGTATTCTTGATACCCTGTATCTTTCTCCTTATATCCCTCGGAGAGAGCTTCGGCATAACGGCGCTTATTATAGCACACTCAGTTTTCCAGTCTGTAGACTATGGGGATAACAACTACCAGATCCCTGTCGGGTTTTGGGAGTCTACCCGAGGCGAGTTCAAGGGCTTTGAGGGCACTTTTATCCAAGATCTCATAACCAGAGCTTTTAGTTATCTCCTTTTCCTTTACGGAGCCGTCCTTTGAGAGGATAAACCTTAAAACCACGGTTCCTTCCCAGCCCATGCGTCTGGCTATAGGCGGGTATGTTAGATAGGTCTCTATTATTCTTTTGATCTCTTCGCTTTCTTCTTCTCCGGCGGGGGTAGGTAGGGCTTCTTCCGTTTCTTCAGTAAACTCTTCTTCTTCCTCTTCCTCGTCTATGCCGATGGGTATATCACCGTAGTAGTAGTCTTCGGGGATTTTCGGTGTCTCCGTACGAGCTATCTGTGGTGTCTCTTCGGTCGGAGGCATAATCTGCTTGGATTCTTCTTTGGTTTCCTCCTTAACAACCTCTTCTTTCTTTACAACCTCAGCTTCCTTCGCGGGAGTTGTAGGTGTAGACTCCTTTTTAGCGACCTTTTTCACAAAAGGTACGGGTTTAGGCTCTTTTTTGGCTGTTCTTTTCACCTTTGAAGGCTTCCTTTTCACCTGTTTTTTGATAAGGGTTTTAGGCTTTTGGGTGACCTTTTTGATCCTTTTAGTT
>WFYH01000159.1 GCA_015490215.1 Aquificaceae bacterium | reverse complement strand
TTATAGACTTTTTGAGCAAGCACGGGACCGCAGAGGTTGAAGAAAGCGTCCTTAAAGAGGTCCTTGAGAAGGAGATAGCTAACCTCCTTGCGAAGCTCCCCGAAAAGGAGCGCAAAGTTATAGAACTTCGTTTCGGGTTGGGAGGTAACGAACCGAAGACCCTCAGGGAGATAGGCGACATACTCGGAGTTTCAAGGGAGAGGGTCCGTCAGCTTGAAACGAGGGCTTTGAGGAAGCTAAGAAGTCTTGCCATGAAAAGACATCTAAAAGACTTCCTGAGCTAAATTTTTACTTATGAAGAGAAAACCTGCGGTTGCCGGAACCTTCTACCCTGCAAGCAGAGATGAGCTTGCCCGCCTCTTGGATCTTCTCTGTGGATCCGAAGAAGGGGAAAAGATAGAAGCTAAAGCGGTCCTCGTCCCCCATGCGGGGCTTGTATACTCGGGGAAAACTGCCTGTGCGGTTTACAAGAAGGTTCTTATCCCCGAGAGGGTTTTGCTCCTCGGTCCCAACCACACGGGCTACGGTCCGGACATATCCGTTTACCCCGGAATGGCATGGGAAACTCCCTTCGGAGAGGTACCCCTTGACGAAGAGTTGAAAGAAGCGGTACTTTCTTACCCCAAAGCCCGGGCGGACGAGACTGCCCACCTTTACGAGCACTCCCTTGAGGTCCAGCTTCCCTTTTTGATCAGATATGCGGAAAAACCTTTCAGGATACTCCCGATAGTTCTCGGACACCTTGACTACGAAACTACCCAAGACTTCGGCAGGTTCTTGGCGGAAGCGCTATCGGACGTGCCAGCCCTCATAGTTATAAGCTCTGACATGTCCCATTACATACCTGCCCGTGAGGCTGAAAAAAAGGACATGATACTTATATCCGCAATGGAGAGGCTTGCTACCGACGAGCTGTATTACAAAAGACTTCAATACAACATAACCATGTGCGGTTTTATACCCGCATCCGTGGGAATAGCTGCCGCTAAAGCCCTCGGAGCAAGAAGAGGGATTCTCATAGATTACAGCCATTCGGGGGAGGTTACCGGCGACTACAACGAAGTGGTAGCCTACGTAGGTATGATCTTTGCTTGACCTTCTCAACCCATGTCTACTACCCCCTAGACTCGGGGGTTACTTTGAAGAAAAATCCCTTGGAGCTTTAGCCTCACTGGATTGCAAAGCTTGATAAAAAGTAGTTCTCACTTCTCCTTAGCAGGCGCTCCCAACACCTTATAAAGGAGTTCCCGAATCTCTTTCATCTCTTGCTTTAGCTCTTTTATGTCCTCCCTCAGGTCGTCAATCCTCTTCTCAATACTATCAATCCTCTTATTCACCAAAAGCATAAAAATCCCCATAAACCCCGCAGTCCCGAAAATGATCGTTACCACCTGTCCCCAGTCCATACTAACAATCTACACTGACAACACCGACACCACAACCCGAAAGCCCCCTTGTAGTAAACTTCACTATGGAGGAAAAGGAGAAAGTTCAAGGAGTTTTATATGTCAAAGACAACCTCACAGATCCAATCGCTTCCTTCTTTTTCAACCCTCAGGCGGTGGTAGGTGGCGGCTTTTATAAGGAGTTTTGAGGTGTGCTTGTTGGGATCAAAGGTTTCACCGAAGAGTTTTACCTGCAGAAAATCTTCATCCGCCTTTAGAGCCTCACAGCGGGAGGCTACAAAACCCTTGCTCTCGTGAAGAACTAAAGCTTTGTTTATGAGATCCGCCACGGAGAAGGGAAGCCTGCTATTTACTTCAACCAGCTCTTCTTGCTTGTGTTCCACCCTTTCTATATCCGTTATCTCGTTAAAGGTGGCAAGAAGGACCTTGCAGATCAGCTCTTTAAGGGTTTTAGCCCTTACCCTTATGCCGGCATCTGCGGTTATATCGTCTATGGTTTCGTAGAACATAATTTAAAGTTTAGGCCTTTTTAATGCCCGTGACCGCTCCTGAATAGCAGACCTGCAGTGAACGAAAAAGCCCACAGGGCTAAGTAAGCGGCGGGTAACATTGCAGAAAACAGGAAGAATAAATTCTTTCGGGCGGGATTAAGCAGGTCTACCCTCTTTTTCAGTATGTAAATGCTCCAAAGGGCTGCAATAGGGGGAAATACGTTAAATACAAGAAGCCAAGGATCTCCCCTCCTAGCAAGAGGTTCAATGTGAAAACCGAGCCCGAAAGCTTGGGACAACCCGTTTAAAAAGTCGCTGTAGTAGCGCAGGAAGAAAAACTCCCAGACGTGCGCCAGCGCCCCCACTATCATAAGGGGAGCAAAAGCATAACC
Source organism: Aquificaceae bacterium (assembly GCA_015490215.1). Classification (GTDB taxonomy): domain Bacteria; phylum Aquificota; class Aquificia; order Aquificales; family Aquificaceae; genus Hydrogenivirga. Next base: position 3,699 of record WFYH01000159.1, on the reverse strand, counting down.
TATTTCCAGAAATACCTTCCTCATAGGAAGTTGCCCCGCTGAGGAAGCCAAACGCACGCTCAGGAAAACTATCAGCAGAACAAGACACAGAGCTATAATCATAGCCATAAAACCCGTCATGTCTATCCAATCAGGGATATTCAGCTTATCTTGGAGGAACTTACCCGCTACAACCCACGGCGTGTATTCGGCAAATTGGGTTCTTCCAAGTCCGTGATGAAATCTCATGGCAAAAGTTATAACGGCAACCATAAGGATATAGACCCATACTTCCCAATGGAGGGGTTTGGAAATCTTCTTCACAAGGGAACTTCCCCAGCCTCTTATTTCAAACCTAACTGCCGGGCACGCATGGGCGCATTCCATGCATAAGGTGCAATTAGCCATTGAGTTCCTTTCGTCAAACTTTGAAGGATTAAGCTCGTAAGGACAGGAAAGGGCGCATTCAGGTTTGCGACAGAATTTGCATTCCTCTCTGTAGGTTGAAAGCCATGTAAAGCCAGCCCTTGCAAAAGCGCTGTTTACCGAACCTATGGGGCAAATATACTTGCAAAAAGCCATACCTCTAAAGAGAAAAAAGAAAAGTAAAGACAGGAGAAGAAAGACGGAGAAGAAGAGCGCCGTTACTATAGGAATCCTTAGAAGTCCCGGAAAGGTATAGAGAACAAACCAGTAGGCGAGGATATTTGAAAAGATGATACCTATGTAGGGGTTTTTAAGAAGCTTGGGTATCCGTAGCTTTAGCCCTATCTTTTGAATGTTCTTTCCAAGAAAGCCTAAGGGACATATCATGCAAAATACATTGCCGAGAGTGGTCAGTGTGGTAATCATAAAAAAGGGCCAAAATAGGCTCCAAAATACGGCAGGGGTGAAAATGTTTTCCTCTTTGGAAGGGTGCAGAAAGCCATAAATTAAAGCGTATAGGAAAAGAAAAAGAGCCAAAAGGCGATAAGAGAGGAGGGCGTAGCGATTTTTAAAAAGGAAACCGATAATGGGCATGCCGAATATATCCTTTGAGGATCTTTCGGACACCTGATGCAGTCTTTCCACTTTCATAACCATTACCCCTCCTTCAGAACATGTAAGAGACCCTGACGGTGTATGTTCTAGGCGGCGCAGGATATATCCTCGTGTTTCCTCTTATGTCCTTCTCGTAGGTGGCTGCATACTTTTTGTCAAAAACGTTGTTGACATCAAGGTAAATTGCTGCCTTATCTCCCTTTCCATAACCGAGTGTGAGAGTGGTTACAAACTCGTAACCGCTATATTTTTCAGTATTGGCGTTGTCAACGTAGTAGGGTCCCCATGTTGTTGTGTCAACCCTAAACCTTAACCCCTCCTTTGACCACCATTGGAGATAAAGGGAATACATGTATTGGGGTATATAGGGTAGCTTATTCCCACTTCTGTCGTAAGCTACCACGGTGCGACCTGTTAGGTATTCAACAAAATCCTTGTATCTGAAATCAAAGTAAGAGTAAGCACCTCCTACCACAAGCGGACCGAAAATTCTGAGCTTGCCATCAAATTCAAAGCCTTTCTTCTCCGTTTCGCCGGCGTTCATATAAGTTCTTTCACCGTTTTCAAGAATCGTGTAAACTATCTCGTCTTTTACAAGACTGTAAAAGAAGGCGGTGCTAAAGTAGAAACGGCGTTTGTCGGAGCCTTTAAGACCTATTTCGTAGTTGGTTATCTTAGCCGGCTCCAGATCTGGGTTTGTAAGGACTTCGTTGTCTTGCGGCGTTTGGAAGCCGGTAGAAATCGTAGCATAAGCATTCAAAACCGGAAGCAATTTGTAGGTTACACCTACCCTCGGACTTACCGCATTGAAGGTCTTCTTCCTGCTTATATTTTCGTTAGTTTCTTCATAGTAATTGCGTCCCCACGCAAAGTCTATATAGATGTCTTTTTTAAGATCAAAGACTACCTGATCAAATCTGATACCGAGGTCAACTATGCTTCTCTTTGTAGGTCTTACAGTTTCTTGAGCGAAGACCCCCCACATAAGGTTGCGGTTTTTCTGCTTATCGGCAAGTTCTCCGGTTTCGTCGGATATGACGTATTCTATTTTGTTGGTTCGGCTTGAGTTGGTGCACAGGTCGTAGCCGTTTGTCAGTTTACAATATTTGTAGGCGTATCTTTTTGAGTCGTAGTGATCGTATCTTATCTGAATGCCCGTAATAAGCTCAGCTTCACGACCGAAAAGTCTATGTTTGTAGCTAATTTGAGTATCGGTTCCGCCCACGTATGAGCCTCCCGTCACTATCCGTGCCGTGACCGGGTGATAATGGGTCCACCTCTGAAGGTAGAGAATTGATTTCAGCTTAAGATCTTTGGATATATGCCTTTCGTATTTTCCGCTCCAGAAGACTATGCTGCTGTATCTGCCCGATTTTCTCCAAGGACTTGATGTTTGCTGGGTCGGGTCTTCTTCAAACTCTTCCTTTGTTAAGTATCCGGGGAGTTGGAGATCCGCTCGGCTGAAGTTAAGGGTCATTTCCAGAGTTGAATCGGGATCCGGTGTATAACCAAGCTTAAGGGTGTTTTTGAAACTTTCAAATTCGTTCCATTCCCTCCACGAATCGGACTTCTTGTAAGAGGTGCTGAAGTTGTAAAAGAGCTTGCCTTTGATGTTCCCCCCGTATAGCACATTAAACATGTAGGTGTTATAGCTTCCGTAGCCGGCTTTTATCTTAAAACCTTGGAACTTAAAGGGACTTACCGTTATGAAGTTTACAACCCCGCCGGCAGAGTTGGCACCGTATAGGGTTGAGTTGGGACCCTTAACTATGTCTATTTGCTCCAATAGTTGCGTGTCTATAAAATCAAGGCGTGTAAGACCGTCAGGGTCGGTTATAGGGACACCATCAAGGAGGATGTTTATCTCCCTGACCGCATAGGGAGCCTTAAGCCCTCCACCTCTTATAATTAGCCTCACGTCGTATCCGCCGTTTCTTGTGGTGGCTTGAACTCCGGAGATTCCCTGAAGCAATTCATAGGTTCCTACTCCGGGCTTCGTTTCTATTTCGTCTTCTGTTACGGTATATACGCCCGCCGGTATCTCTTCCTCCCTTCTTTCTTCCCTTGTTGCCGTGACCTGCAGCTTTTCCAGAATAATCTCCTGAGGCAAAGCCATTACGGGAAAACTCAGAAGGGCAAGGGTCACAAGCCTGCTCATGCTCCACCTCCTTGTTAACAGTCTGTTAAAGTTAACTTGAAATTAACGTGAATTTTATAATAATTTTATCGTAAATTTAACACAAGGATCAACCTAGAAGTGCAAATGAAAAGAAGGGATCAGGAATGGGTTCGGTTAGAACAGCTCAACGTCAGTTTCTACATCCTCAAGTTTTTCTCCCACCACCTCGGCGCCGTGATCTATCCTGTTTCCTTCCGCCCGGGCTATTACTTCCCTTTCTTCCTTAAGTTTCGGTATCTTCCTAAAATCTTCGTATAGGTAAGACACGTATTCAAGGGCTTGATTTATATCCTTTTCCTTCTTAAGAACCCTTTGGAACTCGTCCACCATGTCCGCAAGGATGCAAAGTGCCCTCTGGGCGTTTTTAGCCTTTTGGGAAGCCAAGTCTACCGTTTGTAAGACGGAAAGGATCGTATTCTTTACTTCCTCAAGCATATGCATATCTTCTTCGGTGGAAACCCTTACATACTCTAAAAAGTCCATAAAGTTCTGGGTCATCC
>WFYH01000158.1 GCA_015490215.1 Aquificaceae bacterium | reverse complement strand
TTGTGATAATAGACGAACAGCACCGCTTCGGGGTGATGCAGAGAAAACTGCTCCTTGAAAAAGGTAAAGGTCTATACCCCCACTGTCTTGTTATGAGCGCAACGCCTATACCCAGAACCCTCGCCCTCTCCATATACGGAGATCTTGACATATCGGTCATAGACGAGCTGCCCCCCGGAAGAAAGCAGGTCAGAACCACCATAGTCTACGAGAGCGAAGAGGAGAAACTTATAGAAGCCATAAACAGGGAAACATCCGCAGGCAACAAGGTCTACATAATTTACCCCCTGATAGAGGAATCGGAAAAGCTGGATCTAAAATCCGCCACAGAGGCTTACGAAAAGTGGAAAAGTATCCTCAAAGGCAAGAAGGTGTTTCTCCTCCACGGCAGAATGAACGACAAAGAAAAAGAAGAAGTAATGGAAAGGTTCAAAGAGAAAGGAGATGTTCTCGTTTCCACCACGGTTATAGAGGTGGGTGTGGACGTTCCGGAAGCCACCCTGATGATAATAGAGTCCGCCCATAGGTTCGGACTTTCCCAACTTCATCAACTTAGGGGTAGGGTCGGAAGATCCGACAGACCCTCCTACTGCTACCTTGTGGTCCCCGACAGCTTGGCACGAACCGACTCCCAAGCCATGGCAAGACTTAGGGCGCTCGTGAAGACCAACGACGGCTTTAAGATAGCTGAGATGGACCTAAAACTCAGGGGACCGGGCGAACTCCTAGGGGTTTCTCAGTCGGGATATTTTGGCTTTAATATCGCCAACCTTGCAAGATCTTCCGATAGGGAGCTTTTGATCAAAGCCCGCCAAGATGCCCAAGAGCTTCTGGAAAAGGACCCCGAACTTAAAAACTACAGGAACCTGCGGGAACTCCTCCTTTACAAATACGGCGATAGGCTGGATCTTGGTCACGTAGCTTGAAAAATACCCTCAGCTTTTTAGAGCCTGCTTGCAAAGCTGTAAACGATAAAGCTGATCAACCATGCTGCTACAAAGCTGTATCCTAAGAACAGGGTTGCCCTGAGTCTGCCTATCTCCCTTCCCATTACCGCATAGGTTCCCAAGCAGGAGGTGTAGATGAGTATAAAGATCATGAAGGAAAGAGCTGAAGCCGGCGAAAAATCCTTTCTTATGAGTTCCTTTAGACCCTCTTCTTCTTCCTCTTCCACCTGAAGGGTAACTATCTCAAGGGTAAGAAGAGATGAAAAGGCATCCTTAAAGGCTTGCACTAAAGCGAGAGCTTGCTCCTTAGATGCATTCCCGAGATCTAATTCTTCCTTTTCTTCCTCTTGATGTCCTTCCGCAGCGGCGTAAATGGTTCCCATGGAGCTGAGAACTATCTCTCGGGCGAGGAAAGCGGGTATAAGCGAGGTGGTGGCCTTCCAATTATCTATCCCTATGGGTTCAAAGATGGGGACAAGGGCTTTACCCACCTGTCCGGCAAGGCTGTCTGCGGGGTTTTTCACACCGGGCGGGAGGTTCAAAAGAAGCCATATGACTATGGAGGCACCGAAGATAAGGGTTCCTGCCCTGTAGAGGAAGTCTTTGACGTGTACCCAAACGGTTATAAGCACCACCTTAAGCGACGGGAGCCTGTAGGGCGGAAGTTCCATTACAAAGTGGGATAAAACTCCTTTGTATACGGTATTTCTGAGCAGAAAAGCGGTCAGAAAAGCGACAGCTATTCCCAGCAAATACAGACCTGTTATAACGAGAGCAGGATTGTTTTTAAAGAAGACTGAAACGAAGAAGGCATAAACCACCAGCCTTGCTGGACAGCTCATAAAGGGGATCATCATAATGACCAAGATTTTGTCCCGCGTTGATTCCATAGTCCTAGTAGCTACTATGGCAGGAACGTTGCACCCGAAACCCAAGATAAGGGGTATGACGCTCTTTCCGTGCAGCCCGAGCTTGTGCATAAATCTATCCATCAAGAAGGCAACCCGCGGTATGTAGCCCGACATCTCAAGGAAGGTGATCAGGAAGTAGAGGGAAGCTATTAGAGGAACGAAGGTTAGGACAAACCCGACACCCCCTACGACCGCTTCGGAGAAAAACCTTAAAAACCATTCTGGAAAACCAACAGTTTTTAAAAGCGAGTAGCTTAAAGGAGCAAGAAAATCGTTGATGAAACCGTCAACCCAGTCTACAAAAGGGGAGGAAAAATCAAAGGCTACCTTAAAGGTTAAGTAGATCACCGCTATAAAAAGAACAAAGCCGACTACAGGATGAAGGGCTATTTTGTCAAGGGTATCTGTAACGTCCTTTGCTGTTATCCTTTTTCTTTTAACTACTTCAGCATATAAACCGTGGGCAAAGGCATATCGCTCATCTTGAACTATATCATAAAAAGGTTTGCCTAATTCTTCCTCCAACTTTCTCCTCAAGCTTTCAAATTCTGCGGAAGTCCCAAGGGCTTTTATAAGGGTATGTTTGTTTGCATCCTTTAGCTTTTCTCTAACCTTCTCAAGAGCCTCCTCCAGCCTCTCTGAGTAGGTAACGTATTTGGGAACCCGCTTCTCTTCGTATGCCTTTATTATGGCTGGGACTATATCCTTTACCCCTTGCCCCGTTCTGCCTACGGTCTTCAAAACCTCTACCCCGAGGAGTTGGGAGATCCTTTCAGTATCTATCTCAATACCGAGCTTTTTAGCCTCGTCTATCATGTTGAGAACCAGAACGGTAGGTTTACCAAACTCCAGAAGTTCAGCCGTCAGCAGGAGGTTCCTCTCAAGGTTGGGAGTGTCTATGACGTTAAGGATCACATCGGGATTTTCTTCTTCCAAAAATTTGACCGCTATGCTTTCGTCCTCTGAGATGGGTTCCAAAGTGTATATACCCGGAAGATCTACAAAGTGTAACCTATAGTCCCCATAAGTGAGATACGCTTCCTTTTTCTCAACGGTAACACCGGGCCAGTTACCCACCTTAAGGGCGGTTCCTGCTATGTGGTTCAGTATCGTGGTCTTTCCTACGTTCGGGTTGCCCGCTATGGCTACAACTATCTCTTTCATAAGTTTTTCCCCTAAAAGGCCATCAGCATACCCGCAAGCAGACCATAGTCCGCAAAGGAAGGATGATAGGTTAAAGTCTTGTGAACTCCAAGACTCAGGTCAATTCCGTGGTCTGCATGGTAAACACAACCGGCTATTACGTGGGTGTTGAGGACATCGGCTCCGTTTTCAGGTCTTAGGATACTCAGCTCTATCCCATATGAAAGTTTTTCCTTGTAATCCGCGAATATTCCAAAAATAGCCCCATAAGAGTCTTTAAGTTCTTCCACGTGGTCAAGCTTTATGTAAACGAGGTTGAGATTGTAAACCATCCCATGAAAGTTTATCTCACTTATAAGATTCACATTCCACGTGGTTTTCCCGTAGCCTATCTTTTTCTTTCCGGTGGCGAGGTTTATCTGAGCTTTGTAACCGAGTTTGACCCTTTCTGTTCCTAAAGGAATATGTTTGATAAATATCCCAGAGTCATTAAAGCCTTCGTATCTCTGCCCATTGTAGAAAACGCTGTAAGGGACAAAAAAGCCTATATCTACGTGCTCTGACAGCCCTACCGTAGTTTGAAATATGTAATCCTGATGGTACTCTTCGCCGTAGTATCTGAAATAGGTTAGGTTAGCTTCAAGGTTTACCCCCAATTTTTTTCCAACCGTCCCGCTGTCTTCTCCCGAAAAGGGATAGTAGGCGTAGGATAGACCAACCCACAGCCCGAAGAACCAGATTATGAATTTCAATCTCATTTTGTGTAGGAAAAGAAAAAAACGAACGCAGGGAGCCTCAGGAAACCTCTATCTGCTTGGCGAGGTCCCTGTCAATTATCAGACGGGAGTTGTTCAATTTCAGTAGGAAAACCCTACCGTTTCTAAGCAACAAAGTAGCCTTAGAGCCCTCCTTAAGACCCATTGCACTGAGCTTTTTGAAAACAGGGTTTTCCTTATCCCTGAACTCCTTTACGGTAAACTCCTGACCTACCCGCAGGGCTTCCATGTTCATCTTCTGACCTCCTCTTGATATTAAGATACAATCTCAAAATCTTTTTGTCAAGGAATATAGCAATAATTTTTAGAAACTCCTGACAGAATATAGTCATCTGACCATGTCAATCCTGTCATGAAACTCAGAAAGTCAAAGAAATACTCCTCCCCTTTCGTGAACGTAAAATAGAAGAAAGTTAAAAGGTGGTAGAAGATGTCATTAGCTAAAAAGGTGCTCACAATAAGAGTTTCAGGAAAGGAGAGAAAAGAAAAGG
>WFYH01000157.1 GCA_015490215.1 Aquificaceae bacterium | reverse complement strand
CCTGCTCTATCTCGGTTCTTCCCTTAACGTCTACGGAGAGGTTCTTGATCTCCTCTACTACCTTCTTGACCGCCTTGTCTATTCCCCTCTTGACGTCCATGGGGTTGGCACCGCTGGCTATTGCCTTGAGTCCCTCGTGGAAGATGGCCTGTGCGAGTATGGTAGCGGTGGTGGTTCCGTCTCCGGCAACGTCAGCGGTCTTGGAAGCAACCTCTTTTACGAGCTGAGCACCTATGTTTTCGTAGTTGTCCTTGAGCTCAATCTCTTTGGCAACGGTTACCCCGTCCTTGGTTACGACGGGGGTTCCCCAGTTCTTTCCAAGGATGACCTCCCTACCTCTAGGACCGAGGGTAACTTTTACAGCGTTAGCGAGCTTGTCAACACCAGCCTTAAGTTTTGCTCTTGCCTCTTCACTATAGATAATTCCCTTTGCTGCCATCTCTCACACCTCCTTTTTGGTTTTTTAGGCGGTAACTTTAGCGTCTTCAACTATGGCAAGGACTTCGTCCTCGGACATGATCAGATACTTTTCACCGTCAAGTTCAACTTCGGTTCCAGCATACTTGTTAAATAGAACTACATCCCCCTCTTTTACCTTGAGGGGTTTAAGCTCACCGTTGTCAAGGAGCTTACCCTCTCCTACCGCTATAACCTCACCCATCTGGGGCTTTTCCTTAGCGGTATCAGGTATGATGATCCCCGAAGGGGTCTTTTGCTCCTGCTCTTCAAACCTCTTGACAACTATCTTGTCATAGAGGGGCTTGAGTTTCGCCATCTCTTCCTACCTCCTTCCGTTTTTTGTTTCCGAGTAAAAATTATATTAACCTTCCCGCCACCTGTCAAGGGGTTTTTTAGAAAAATATGAGCTTTTTAGACTAATATTATCTTAGCTTTGAGCACACAGAAAAGTGAAGAAACGAAAAGGCATAAGGTCTGCTAAAATTGATAAGCGGTTATGTATTACGCCCTGCTAACCCTCTTTGTGATAGTTGCGCTCCTTCTTATAGTGGTTACTATCCTTCAAAAGGGAAGGGGAGATGTGGGTGCAGCCTTCGGTGCCTCCATGGGACAGTCCATATTCGGTGCCGGCGGTGTGGATACGGTGCTGACCAAGGCAACCTACTGGCTCGGAGGGATATTCCTCGCCTTGGCTCTGATCCTGTCCTTGGTTCCCAAGGAGGAAAAGGGGTCTATCTTGGAAAAGGAAGCAACCGATGAAGTTAAAACGGCTCCTGCAAAGCCTCCCGCCGAATCTGAGAAGGGAGGGACATCTCCTTCTGGCACACCTACTCAAGAGAAAGCCCAGTGACCTATACCTTTTGGAGGACTACGATATACCCCCTTACGTTGAGAGAAATTTCTTTTCCCTTTTGGAGGAGAGAAAGGAGGGAAAACCCCTTCAGTATCTTATGGGGGAGTGGGACTTTTTTGGGAGAACCTTTAGGGTGAAGGAAGGTGTTCTTATACCGAGACCGGAGACGGAGCTTCTCGTTGAAAAGGTTCTTGATTTGCTTCCGAATGAGAAAAGGTTAGAAGGTTACGAGATAGGGGTCGGGAGCGGATGCATATCAATAACCCTGCTTTCGGAAAGATCCCTCCTTTCAATGACGGGTTGCGACATAAACCCCTCCGCCGTTGAGCTGAGCAGGGAAAACGCTCGTCTGCACAACGTAGAAGACAGGTTTGAAGTTCACTTTGGGGATATGTTCTCTCCTGTCAGGGGCAGGAAGTTTGACTTTGTAGTTTCAAACCCCCCCTACATACCGGCTGGCAGGTGGAAGGATCTACCCGAAGAGGTAAAAAGGGAAGGCTACAGCTCCCTGATAGGGGGTGAGAAGGGATACGAGTTCTACGAGAGGTTTGCGGAGGAGGTGTGTGGTTACCTTAGAGAGGGAGGTTTTGTCGCCCTTGAGATAGGTCATGACCAAGGGAAGAAGGTTAGGCACATACTCGGATCTGCGGGATTTGAAGTTAAGATATTTAAGGATCTCTCGGGTCAGGAT
>WFYH01000156.1 GCA_015490215.1 Aquificaceae bacterium | reverse complement strand
CTTCCGGTCTCCAGCGGGTGAGGGTGTAAACTCCGTCCCTTATGAAGATGAAGTCAAGCTCGTGGTTCATAGCCACCGCAGTAGCTACCCTGAAAGCCTCGTGAGCCTTCCAAGAAAAAGGATCCCCCTTGAGGATAAACACCACCTTCATAGCTTCAGTTGAAAACTATAACCTTGTCGTGCTCTCCCATTATACGGGAGAGGTTGTAGGTGGAACTGCTTTCTGCCCAGCTTGGCAATTTATCAACACCCCTCTGGTAAGAGGAGTGGGCACAGAAGAAAACCTTTACCCCCATCTCCGCCAACTGTGAGGCATCGGGTCTGAGAAGGTAGTAAACTCCGTTTCCCGATAGGAATAGGGTGACCTCGTGTCCCCTTTCGGTCAGCTTTTTGATCAGGTTGGTTACGGTGCTGTAGTCCTTGGCGAAGGGGACGCTGGTGATAACAAAAAGGATCCTCATTTCCTCTTTCTTACGAGTATCTCCCAAAGATTTTCTCCTATCTTGTTGACCGCAAGGACCTCTTGACCCTCTTCCCTCATGCTTTTGGGAACGTTCTCTGCGGAAGGCTCATAGTCAATTATGACCCTGAGGATCTGCCCCTCTTCCATCTGCTCAAGGACGAGCTTGCTTTTGACGAAGGTGAAGGGACAAACCTCGCCCCTTATATCAAGCTCCCTGTCGGGTTTTATCTCCTGCATAGCAATTAATTTTACACTCACAGCTCAGAGTTTCACAGCGGTTAGCCTGCTTCGGATCCTCTTTATGAGCTGTCTATCTCCCTTGGTGCTTTCCATCTTCACCCACACGGTGCCGACGGAAAAGACCGCCTTAAGCTGGACGGGTATGTTGGTCTCCCTGTCTACCCATATAAACCACTCTCCCTTAGGTTTTAAGATGCCCTTGGTTTTTATGTGAGGCTTGAGGAGAACCTTCCAGCAGTTGTAGGATTTGCCTTCTATTTCCACCTTTTCCTCCCCGACCGTCCTGTAGGTTACCCTTTGGACTTTTTCATCGTAAAACATCCTCAGCTCGTTTCCCGCCCTGTTGGGGGTGTCGGCGTAAACGTAAAGGGACGTGGAAAAGGGATCGTGCAGGCTTTCCTTTGTAGGGAAAAACCCCTTCTTTTCAAACTTCTTGCCCCCCTTGTAGCGCACGATCCGATACTCTATCCCACCTTCCCTGAAGTAGTAAAAGTGATCCCTGATAAAGCTACCTTCCCTCTGATAGAGGGCGAACAGATACGGCTTTACGTTTAGGGTGCGGGACTCCCCCCAGCTGTTCACAGATTTTACGAGCTTGCCCACAAATATAGTCTTTGCCCAGCTCTTTATCTTTACTACCCTTCCTTCCTGCAGATAGGTAACACAGCTCTTTGCAACGGGCAGAAACCAAAAGTAAACCTTGTAGCAGACCTCAAGCTGGGAGGAGAAAGCTAAAAGAGGAAACAAAAGCGTTAGAAGGAGCTTCCTCATTGCATAAGGACCCTTTCCACCTCCTTGATGGAGGTGATCCCTTTCCTGACTTTAAGAAGACCCGATTGGTAAAGGGTCCTCATCCCTTTCTTAATGGCAAGCTCCCTTATCTCGTCTGCGGTACCTTCCTTTATTATCAGCTTTCTGAGTTCGTCATCTATCTCCATTATCTCGTGGACTGCGGTCCTACCCTTATAGCCCGTGTAGTTGCAATATTCGCAGCCCTTTTCGTTGGCTTTGTAGATGGTCACCTTCTCGTCCGCAGACCTCAGCACACCGAGCCTTACCAAAACGTCACGGGGTGTGTCATCAGGAACCCTGCATTTTGGACATAGCTTCCTTATAAGCCTTTGAGCCACCACTAGGATGAGGGAGGAACCCACGAGGAAGGGTTCTATACCCATGTCGGTCAATCTCGTTATGGTGGTCGGTGCGTCGTTGGTGTGGAGGGTGGAAAACACTAGGTGACCGGTTAGCGATGCCCTTATGGCTATATCCGCCGTTTCTTTGTCCCTTATCTCACCTACCAAGATTATGTCAGGGTCCTGTCTTAGGAAAGCCCTCAGGGCGCTTGAAAAGGTAAGCCCCGCCTTTTCGTTCACCTGAACTTGATTTATACCCGGTATGGCCACCTCAACGGGATCTTCGGCGGTCATTATGTTAACTTCCGGGTTGTTGCGCTCCATAAGGGCGGAGTAAAGGGTTGTGGTCTTACCCGAACCTGTAGGTCCTGTTACGAGGATCATACCCCAAGGCTTCCAGATGGCTCTTCTGAACTTTACAAGGTCGTCCTCCTCAAAACCCAAGTCCTCCAACTTTATGTTCAGATACTTCTCCGCCTCCTGAATTCTCATAACCACCTTTTCCCCGTAGTAGGTGGGAACCGTAGATACCCTCAGATCTACCTTTTTCCCTTTAACCTTTGTCCTTATCCTTCCGTCTTGGGGCTTTCTCTTTTCCGCTATGTCAAGGTTTGCCATTATCTTGTAGCGGGCTACGAGGCTATCCTTGACCTTTATAGGAAGCTCATGGATCACCCTTAATACACCGTCTATCCTGAACCTGACCAAGACCTTTTTCTCAAAGGGTTCTATGTGTATGTCCGAGGCGCCCGCGCTCACCGCCTCGTGGATTAGGGTCTTTGAAAGCTTAACTATGGGTGCGTCTTCGGAAGCATGGATAACCTCATCAATAGAAGGCTCATCCTCAGTTTCTTGCTCAAATTCAACGTCCGCATCCTCTATCTGCTCAATGATGTCGCCCACAACAGGAAAGAGCTTATCAAGGGCTTTCTCTATAACAGAGAGGGGGGCAACGTAGGGAACTATGCTGTTGGCTCCGGTTCTGAACCTCAGCTCGTTAATGATCGTTTGGTTTAAGGGATTGAGCATAACCACGTGGAGTTTGCCGTTTTCATACTTGACGGGGACCACTTTGTGCTTTCTCATAAACTCTTCCGATATGGCGTTGAGGATATGAGAGGGGACGCTTACCTCTTCTATAGTGCTCTTCCAAACCCTTTGAGGTATGACCGTCTGGAAGAAGCGGAGGATGTCGTCTTCGGAAAGAACCCCGAGCCTCATGAGGGTTTGAAAGATGTCTTCGTCCTTGTTTTTCTCCTTTAGAATTTTTTTCGGGTCTCCGTTTTTAAGAAAGCCCGCCTTGGCAAGGATGTTTAAAATCTTTTCGTTTTCATGCTCCATAGCTTTCCTCTTCCGAGGGGAAATTTCCTTCCTCTACATCCATTTTAAATTTACGGAGGGCTTCACGGAAGAGTTTAGCCCCCTCCAAGTATCTGCGCACGAACTTAGGTTTTATCTCTTCGTAAAGTCCCACTATATCGTGAAACACGAGAACCTGTCCGTCACAGTATCTGCCCGCCCCTATGCCGATGGTTATCGCTTGCGATCCCTGAGTCAGATCCTGTGCCAATTTCCAAGGAACGCTCTCAAGGACTATCATAAATGCCCCTGCATCCTCGAGGGCTTTAAAGTCCTCTTTGAGCCTCAGGGCTTCCTCTTCTTCCTTGCCCACCACTTTGGGACCTCCGAAGCGGTGCAGGTGCTGGGGGGTAAACCCCAAGTGTCCAACAACGGGTATACCCGAGAGGGTGAGTTTGTAGACAAGTTCGACTATCTCTCTTCCGCCTTCCAACTTTACCGCCTGAGCACCCGTTTCCTTTATAACCCTGCCGCAGTTTCTGATCGCTTCCTCTGAAGATACCTGATAGCTCATAAAGGGCATATCTACTATAAGGAACGCCTCGGGCGCACCCCTCCTGACCGCCTTGGCGTGGTAGATCATCTCTTCAAGGGTAACGGGCAGGGTTGAATCAAGTCCCTGAAAGACCATGCCCAAGGAGTCACCCACCAGCAGAACCTCTATGCCCGCTTCCCAACAGAGCTTGGCGGACAGATAGTCATAGGTGGAAACCATAACTATCCTTTCTCCCCTTTCCTTTTTCCTCCGTAGATCCCGCACCGTAACCCGCTTCATTCAATTAAATTTAGCTAAAATATTTTATGGAGGGTGGTGGGCATGTTCAGGGGAGTTATCAGCCTTTCTTTTTCATTAATAATAGTGATCAGTTTCCATGCTTTCCCTCTATCAATATCAGGGGGTATTGAAGGGGGGACTTACAATTCCATAGCCAGAGATCTGCAAAAGATTTTGTCCAAAGCTGGTATTAATATGCGTGTTATTTCCACAGCTGGTGCGTGGCAAAACATATTAAATGTCATAGAGGGTAAGACAGACTTAGCCATAACTCAACTAGATGCTTATGTATTAGCCTCATATTTATACAAGAAGAAGTTCAATAAGGATATATCGGAAAAATTACAAATAATATTTAAGCTATACCCTGAAGAGATACATGTATTAACAAGGAAAAATGCAAGAATATCTAATGTATATGACTTAAATAATAAATACGTTAGTTGTGGTGAGAAAAATAGTGGTTCTTGTATTACAGCGGAAATGATTTCATCTTTATACAACATAAAATTTACTATGATTTATATGCCTTTTAAGCAAGCAATACAGGCATTAATAGACGGAAAAGTTGATGCCATTATTCTAACCGTTGGAAAGCCAGCTAGTTTGTTAAATGAGGTTAGGGATGTTAAGCTAATAAATTTACCTAAGAACTCTGAAATGGATAAATATTTTATAAGAACAACTATAGATCCACAGGATTATCCTTGGAATTCTGACACGATAGGTACATACGCAATTCCTTCTATTTTAATTGCTGATGGAACATTGAATAATAAGATGATTGGGAAAATAGTGTTGAGTATTTTATCCCATGAATCTTTTCTAAAAGCCAATGGGCATCCAAAATGGAAAGAGGTGGGTTTTAGCTCTTTCTATGTAGATATAATGCATCCAATTGCAATAAAACTAATTAAAGTGTGTATAGAGGTTCAAAATTTTGGTTTTACCTGTGACGGTATGAAAGTACAGCGATAAAGCTTTTTCAATTTAATTTTACTTTGTCCAAAAAGCTTATAGCTGCCCCCATAGTCACACATTCCTTGAGGAACTTCTTTACTAAAGTTTTGCATGATATGATTCACCTCCTATCAAGTTTTGGAGCATTAATAGAACAAGCCTAAGGAAACCTCAAACATCGCACTGCAACTCCTTGAACAAGCTCAAGTAGATCTATTACCTCAAACACTACGGAAGGAAACACAAAAAACTTCAAATACTTCTTAAAATCTTCCCCTCTAAGCAAACACTCTAGCCTAATAAGCACAACATGCCACACAGTCATTACCTACAGCCTTATAGCTCTAAGTCTCCTCACCATGTAGCTCTCAAGTCCATGACCCTTGAGAACCTTTATCCCTACCTCCACCTGCCACCTGTGCCTGTAGAACATCTCAAACTGCCTCTTGCTCAATCCCTTGTTGCTAACCACCACCCTCTCCTTGTCGCTCCCTTCCCCAACTCTGTATGCATAGAGGGGCTTGCTCACTCCTTTGAGCTTTACCTTCTCTGGTCTCGGAAAACACTAGTCCCCAAACTTATCACCACTCTCCTGATCTACCCTCCCTTGGCTTATAGCGCACACAAACTCAACCTCTTCAGACAGAAGAAATTCAAGAAGTTTGTTTGAAGTAAGACCTGCATTTCTGGAATAGTAAACTTGCTCATACTAACTGCAAGTCATTACACATAACGAAATGAAGCCCAAAGAGCTTCCCTCACTCGGTAGGCTCGTCGGGGACAGTATGGTCTATTTTTTGGTCGGGACAGAGCCTTCTCGGCTCCCATTCGGGGTGGACATCGGGATCGTAAGGTTCCACGGGCGTAACAGGTTCAACTTGGGGCTTTTCCTCCATGACAAGACCCTCCCGTTAAGGAGATAATTTAAATCCTTTTTTTTACCTTTCAAGAAGCTAAAAGAAATAACGACAGGCTATAATACAGAAACGATGGACGTAAAAGAAAAAGCCCTTGAGCTTGAAAGGGAGCTTATACCGAGGTTGGTGGAGTGGGGAACGGAGATAGACGAATTCTTCCGAAGGTTCAGGGAACTGCGCCTTATAACGAATGACCTTTCCTTTCAGGGAGCTATCCTCAATGTGGAGCATGCCTTCTTCATGGTGGTTCAGTCCATGAACATACTTAGAGAAAACCTTAAGCTCCTTGAGGTTGCCGCAAAGAAGAAGGAGATAGACTGATGGCTCTTAAAGTTCTCCTCCTTGACAAGGACAGGGAGGTCTTTCCGCTTCTGGGAGACATCTTCAACGTCACAGGGCACAAGCTCTTGGTGGCTACGGATATAAAGATGTTTAAAGACCTTATCATGTCCACCGATGTGGACATAGTGATAGTCAACCACTCGGATATAAAGGCTTGGCTCTCTTCTTGGAAAAAGGAAAAGGGAACGCTGCCCTTCTTTCTTTTGGACAGCGAAGAGGATGAGGAAAAGCTCTTCAGACTCGGTTTCTCAGAGCTAAACTTTGTGAAAAAACCTTTCAACCCCCTTGAGCTTCTGAACAAGCTCAGCCACTTGCACGCTCTCAATCCTTACGAGGAAGCTCACAACCTCAAGCTTATAAACACGCTTATAAAGCTTATGAACTTGAAGGATTCTAAGATAGTTGAAATTTCTAACTCTAAGCAGTGTAACGTGCTCGTTGAAACGGGAGAGGTGAAGGGAACTGACTGCACCATGAACGAACTCATCACCCTCTTGGGTGAAGAACATACGGTTAAGGTCAAGGAGTATGAAGACATCCAACTTGAAAGTAAGTTCGGAAACACCTACGAGTTCGTAAAGACGATTCTGAACACCGTTAAACCTACAGCGGTAGTTCACAGAGAAAAGGGCTTGACAAAGTTCATTGAGGAGGTGGAAGAGGATATTTTCAGAATTTCCAAGTTCTCCGATGTTCCTATACTTCTCAAGAACGTGTATCTGCGCATCTACAGGCACGGTGACAGGAAGATAGCCATGCTTATAAACGTCGGAACCCTTGACGAGTGGAGTGCTATCAGAAACCTGATAGAGGATACCCTTTTTAGCCTAAACGAGCTTGACGCGGTGGTTCTTCTTACGGGCGAGCTGGCGTCTCTCTACAACTCATTCCTGCTGATCCAGCAGAGGGCTAATATAACCTTTATCACCGACAGCACCGTGAAAAGGTTCCTTTCAGAGTCAGGCTTTAAATCCGGGAGGATAAGGTCCTTTGAAAGCTTCCCCTCTTACTCAGTAACCATTGGAACGGGTGATCGGCTCAGGTTCATTCCTGTAAACTTCTCCCCGTCAGTAGCAGGCTTTTGCCTCTACGAAGAAGATACGGGCTTTCTGTTTACCCCCGAGTTTCTCAGCTCCTTTTACAACGAAGAATCTGTCAATCCTTTTGAGGAGATATACCTCTTTCACCGCATATATATGCCCTGCGGGAGCATCCTGAATACGCTCCTTGATAAAACGGAAGGGCTTAAGGTGAAAAAGGTCTTCCCCCGATACGGAATGCCCTACGGAAACTTCCCGGAGGTGAAGGAGAGACTTATGAATATGAGAACTGGTCTTGACTTCCCTCACCTCGTGGACAAGGACAGGGCGGTTGACCTTTTAAACAGGATACTCCTTTTTGTGCTAAACAACGAAGAAAAAGAAACTGCAGACAAGTTTGTAGAGGAGCTGGAAATGTTCTCCACCGTTCAGGGGGGGACTGTGACGGATCTGCACGTGGAACCTTCCTTCGTGGTTGAACTTGTCCTGAGCACCCTAACCGCTATCCCGGGAATAAGGAGAAAGACGATCATTGACATTCTCAAATTCCTTGACAAGGAGGGAGTATTTATAAAGCCCTTCTAATAGATAAAGAACTTCCCTATCCTTTCAAACCTCGGGTTCAAAAGGGCGATAAAAAGCTGTCTGAAACCGGTAAAGATCGTCACATCTTCGGGAGTAAGGGGAGGAACCTCCCCCGAAAAGTAAACTACGAAAGCCTTGCCTACTATGTTTTGTCGTGGAACGAAGCCCCAAAATCTGCTGTCCTCACTGTTGTCTCTGTTATCTCCCATAACGAAGTAGCTCCCTTCGGGAACGTAAAACTTCACACAGAGGTTGTATCTCTTTTCTAAACAAAGGTCTTCCGTGTAAGATACGAGACCTGCAAACCTCGTAGAAAAGCCCGAATACCATACCCTGTGCTCTATCTGTTTATCCCCTCTGTTCATCTTTTCTACAAACTCGTAAAAGCGCTTGCCGTTGAAGTCTACCGACCCCCTGTATTCAAGGGGAAACTCCTTCCCGTTTACTTTGACCTTATAAAGCCTTAGACCAGTTTCTGGATCCCTGAAAGTTTCAAATTCAACGAGATCTCCCGGTCCGGCTACGATCCTTTTTATGT
Source organism: Aquificaceae bacterium (assembly GCA_015490215.1). Lineage (GTDB taxonomy): Bacteria > Aquificota > Aquificia > Aquificales > Aquificaceae > Hydrogenivirga. The sequence goes on along the minus strand of WFYH01000156.1, from coordinate 1,101 downwards.
AATCCAAGGTGGGGTTGACGGGATACCTGAAAACGACGATGTCACCTATGCGGGGTTCGGTAAGACGGTATACGAGCTTGTTAACGAGGATGAAGTCCCCTATCAGGAGGGTAGGTTGCATGGAAGCGGAAGGGATATTAAAAGCTTGGACGAAAAAGGCTCTGATGAAAAGGACGGCGATGACTATAAGGACAAGTTCCGAAAGCCACTTGGGAACCTGTTTCATAGACTCAGGATTTTAACATAGCACGCTTTGCCCTCAGTTGACCGCAGGCACCGAAGGCGTCCGCCCCCTTGCTGAACCTGACGAAAACGGATATACCCCTTTCCCAAAGGACCTTTTGGAAGGCAAAGACGCGTTCCAAGGGCGGTCTGCTGTAGGGGAGTTTGGGATCGGGATTGAAAGGAATGAGATTAACTTTGAACCTTCCTTTCTTGTTCCCTATCAGATCCGCAAGGGCATGGGCGTGCTCTGGTGAATCGTTTATGTCCTTTATAAGGACGTATTCAAGGGTTATCCGCCTGTAGCGGGGAAGAGGGAAGCCCTTTAGAACTTCAAAAAGCTCCCGAAGGGTATTAGTTTCCGTCAGAGGCATTAAGGTTCTGCGAAGCTCCTGAGTGGGTGCATTTACCGAAACTGCCAAGTTGAGGGAGCGCATAAAGTCGTCCTTTGCCAATCTCTTGAGGGGATTAACAAGTCCGCTTGTGGAGATGGTAACCCTTCTCTTTGATAGGTCAAGTCCCCAAGGGGAGATCATTATCAGGGCGCTCTTCCTAACGTTCTCGTAGTTAGCAAGAGGTTCGCCCATGCCCATAAAGACCACGTTTCTGATCCTCTCCTGTGCAAAACTTTGAACCTGCAGATACTGGTCTATTATTTCTTCCGTTCTAAGGTTCCTGATCAGTCCGTCCAGAGCGGTGGCGCAGAAGGTACATCCCACCGCACAGCCTATTTGGGAGGACACACACAGGGTCAGATGATCCCTCTCTCTTATCAGAACCGTTTCCACAAGGTGACCGTCTTGGGTCCTGAAAAGGAACTTTGTAGCGTCGGGCGCTTCCACCATGTCCACAAGTTCAAGGGGGTGGAAGGCGTAGGTT
>WFYH01000155.1 GCA_015490215.1 Aquificaceae bacterium | reverse complement strand
GGATCTTGAAAAGGATATATCCCTACTGCTGAATAGCGACTTCGCCGTCTGGGACTATGAAGAGTTCTCGGAGAAACTAAAGAGTGCAAAAAGTGTCTTCATAATAGGAGACAATGCAGGGGAGATAGTTTTTGATAAGGTGCTTGTAAACATACTGAAAAGTATGGGCAAAGGGGTCATATACGGGGTGAAGGGAAAGCCAATTCTCAACGATGCAACGATAGAAGATGCCCGTAAGGTGTCAATGACAGATATTTGCAGAGTAGTGGACAACGGCTCGGACAAAGTGGGAACGTGGCTTGAAGATTGCTCCAAAGAATTTCTGGAAGTTTTCTATGGTGCCGATATGGTCATAAGCAAAGGACAGGCCAACTTTGAAACCCTTTCGGGTGCAGATAGGGATTTATTCTTTCTGTTGGTAGCCAAGTGCGAACCTATAGCTCTAGAGACCGGCGGAGGAGTTAGACGTTTCATCTTCCGATACAAACCTTAACTCCTTCCAAAGGAGTTCCTTTAGCTCTTCAAGACCTTCTCCAGTGAGGGCAGAAATCGCGGTGAATTTGTAACCCCTTTCGGAAAAAGCCTTTCCAAGCTCTTTTAGCAGACCTTTGTCTCTGAGGGCGTCTATCTTGTTACCCACCACTATCTGGGGTTTGGATGCAAGAGAGGGGCTGTAGAGTTTCAGCTCCCTGTTTACAAGCTCAAAGGCTTCCAAAGGATCCTTTTCCCTAAAGTCGGAAACATCTATAAGGTGCAAAAGCAGTTTGGTCCTCTCTATATGCCTTAGAAATTCGTGACCTAGTCCTGCTCCCTTGTGGGCGTTTTCTATAAGCCCGGGGATGTCCGCAAGGACTATGCGCCTTTCCTCGTCAAGTTCAAGGACACCCAAGTTGGGCTTGATGGTGGTAAAGGGATAGTCCGCAACCTTCGGTTTGGCTTTGGTGAGCCTTGAAAGGAGCGTAGATTTACCGGCGTTGGGCAGTCCTATTATCCCCACGTCCGCTATCAGCTTCAGCTCAAGAATGACCCATCTCTCTTCCCCTTCTTCGCCCTTCTCGGCGTATCTCGGAGCCTGATTGGTGGGGGTTGCAAAGTGGGCGTTTCCTCTTCCGCCCTTTCCTCCCTTTGCCACCACGCACCTTTGCCCTTCCTTAACCAAATCACATAGCACCTTCCCGGTAGCGGCGTCCTTTACAACGGTTCCTACGGGGACATACAGGATAATGTCTTCCCCGTCTTTGCCTTTTTGATTTTTTCCCCTGCCGTGCTGACCGTTTCCCGCCCTGAAGTGCCTCTTGTATTTAAAGTCAAGAAGTGTCTGCTTGCTTTTGGTTGCCACCAAGATTACATCGCCGCCTTTCCCGCCGTCCCCCCCTGCGGGTCCCCCCTTGGGACGGAACTTCTCCCGCAGGAAGGCTACCGCCCCGTCACCTCCCTTTCCACCCTTTACGAATATCTTTACCCGATCTACAAAAGGCTCTCTCATAGGAGCATCCAAAAGGCGGGTGCGGCAAAGATAAGGGCATCAAACCTGTCAACGAACCCCCCGTGCTCACCCAAAACGTTTGAAAAGTCCTTTATCCCCAAGCGCCTCTTTATAAAGCTTTTGAACAGATCCCCCAAGGCGCCTGCGGAGAGCACTATTATTCCCGTTAGAAGCTTCTTATAAACCGCTCCCTCAAGGAATATCAAAAACACCAAGGTTCCCGCCGCTACCCCTGCCAAAAAGCCCTCAAGGGTTTTGTTGGGAGATATTGAGTTGAAAAAGGGATTCCTCCCGAACCTCCTGCCCACATAGTAGGCAACTACGTCGCCCGCCCAAACCGCTAAGAGAAGAGTTATAAGAAGGTAAGTTCCCTTTTCCTTTATCAGAATAAGGAAGGAAGGAAAGAAACCCACATAGATGAGGATGAAGAAGGTTTTAAAAAAAAGTTCAAGATTTTTCTCCCTTTCCCCATATACAAGTGCCAGAAGGGCACAGTATAGCCCTCCGAGGGCAGAGTTCAGATAGAATGTCAAAGGTGAAAAAAAAGCACCCGGCGCCACTCCACATGCTTTCAGATGATGTGCCAGTTCACGCGCCATCAGAAAGGAAAGAATTCCCACCCCAACCGTAAACAACGGAAAGGGTGATAGGGAAACACTAAGGGTTACTACCCCTACCAGCAGACCTATTTTCTCCCTATTCATCAAGGACTCTTCCGAACTTCCTTTGGCGACTTGAAAAGTCCTCTATGGCTTTAAGAAGCTCCTCCTTAGAGAATTCGGGCCAACAGAGATCGGTAAAGTAAAGCTCCGTATAGGCAAGGTTCCAAAGGAGAAAGTTAGAAATCCTCTTCTCACCAGCGGTTCTGATGAGAAGGTCTGGATCGGGCACACCCGCCAAGTCAAGGTAAGAAGATAGGGTTTCCTCGTCAACTTCCTTGAAGCCCTCTTTGATGATCCTGTTTACTGCCCTTACTATATCGTCCCTACCGCCGTAGTCTACCGCAAGGAAGAGGGTTATCCTGTCGCACTTCTCCGTGTCCCTTTCCATACTTTTCATAAGAGCTACAAGGTCTTTCGGTAGCCTGTCCCTCCTGCCTATGAAGCGCATCCTCACACCGAGTTCTATGAGGTCTTTTTTCTTTTTGAGCAGGTAGTCCCTCATCAGTTCAAAGAGGAGATTGACTTCTTCCATCGGACGGTTCCAGTTCTCCGTTGAGAAGGCAAAGAGGGTAAGGTATTCAACGCCGAGGTCAACACAGGCTTTTGTTATCTCCTCGGCTACTTCCGCACCCCTGTAGTGACCCATTATGCGGGGCATACCCTGCCTTTTAGCCCAGCGACCGTTGCCGTCCATTATTATCGCTATATGCCTCGGAACCTTCATCCTATGCATTACTCTCCCATCAAAAGTTTTTGTTCCCTCGCCCTAACCGCTGCATCGGAGGTTGGGAACTTTTTAATAAGTATAGAGTAATATTTGTTGGCTTCGGGTAAATTTCCCTTATCCATGTTGATCTTCATAAGCTGGTAGTAAGCATCGGGAAGCTTGTTGCAGTCGGGAAGCTCCTTCGCTTCACATTTTTCTATAAGCTTCTTATACACCGCCTGCGCCTTGTCTAAATTGCCCAGCTCCTGATATATCCTCCCTATCCAGAAGAAAGCGTTGTCGGTGTATTTGTTCTCTTTGTAATCCTTTATAAAGCTGAGGAAGGCGTCTCTCGCTTCGTAGAGCTTCTTCAGGCTGTAAAGCTCTATGGCGTTCCTGTAAGCCCTTTCTATGTCGCTTTCCTTTTCTTTCACCTCTTCTTCCTTCTTTTCGGGTTTTTGAACCACCTCAGTTTTTTTCTCTTCTACAGGTGCTTCTTTCCCTTCGGGCTTAGGAGGTGGGGCAGGAGGCGGTTGTGCGGATACGGCTCCGAGCTTTAGCTTTTCAATCTCCAATCTGAGGTCTGATATAAGCTTCATAAGCTCGTCAATTCGGTCTTCTACCTTCTCTATGTCCTTTTCAAGGTCCTGCTGCTTTTGTTCTACCTTTGAGATCTTGATTTCAACCTCCGATATGCGGGTATCTACTTTCTCTTGAGCCACGGGTGCGCACGAGATTATCAGGGCGGTTGCCGCAAGAAGATAAAGTCTTCTCATCTCTCTCCTCCCGACCTTCCAGATATTGTAGGGGGCTTGGCACCCACCCTGCAAGGGAAGTTATCTCAAAAGGGTGATTATGATAATCTACATACAAGGGACAAGGGGAAACCTCTATCTTTTAAGAAAAGCGCTGGCATAGGAGGTAAGAAGTATGGGAATGCCTTCCAGAGAGGAGATTGAAAAGGTTCTTGATGAAATCAGACCGGCTCTTAGGTTTGACGGCGGTGATGTGGAGCTGGTGGACGTTCAGGAAGACGGAACGGTTCTGGTAAGGCTCATAGGTGCCTGTTCGGGATGCGGTATGTCCGTTTTAACCCTTAAAGCGGGTATTGAGAGGGCGCTTAAGCAGAAATTCCCAGAGATCAAGGAAGTGAAGGACGTAAACATGGATGTGCCTATGTCCTTCGGGCTGTAAAAATTATTTCCGCAGAGCCTTTACACTTGTAGAGGTTCTTGTAGTAATAGCTCTTTTGGGGCTTGTCTTTTCCCTGCTTTCCCTTTCCTTTTCTGAGGGTATAAGGTCAAGTTTAGGACTCGTTTCCCTGTCTGAGGAGCTGAAACAGAAAGCGGTATTGTTCTGGGATCTTCAGAGAAAGATACTCGGTGCAAAGAGGATAAGGGTGGAAGGCGGGAACCTCTTCATGCTGACAAGCGGG
>WFYH01000154.1 GCA_015490215.1 Aquificaceae bacterium | reverse complement strand
TTCTCTTCAGTGGGGACCTCGTCTTTGACGGAAGGATACCCTTCTTAGGATCGGGGAATTCAAAGAGCTGGCTCACCTGCTTGGACAAGATAATGGAACTGGATGCGGAGATACTTCTTCCCGGTCACGGTGTGCCGATGATAGGAAAGGAGAAAATAAAGGACAGGGTAAAGTGGACGAGAGATTACATACACAACCTGCGCCAAACCATAAGGAGGATGATAGAGGAGGGCAAAGACATAGACTACGTTAGGGAGAACATAAACGAGGCTCTCATAGAAATAAATCCCCAATACGCACAGGTTCCCGTCTTCTTTGATGTAAACCCTGTAAACGCCTACTACGTGTTCTTTGAGATAGAAAACGAGCTCCTTGAGGAAGGAGAGTAGGTTGGGGTCATAATCCGCAGTAGGTAACTCGGGTTACAATACCTTTCCATGAAGAGGGATTTCGTTCACCTCCACCTCCACACCCAGTATTCCCTTCTGGACGGGGCTATAAAGATAGAGGATCTCGTAGCTAAGGCAAAAGAGCACCGCTATAGTGCGGTGGGCGTGTCCGACCACGGGAACCTCTTCGGGTCTTACCACTTTTACAAGGCTATGAGAGATGTGGGGATAAAACCCATAATAGGCATGGAAGCCTACTTTACCACGGGATCCCGCTTTGACAGAAAGTCCAAAGGCAGTGAAGACAACATAACCGACAAATACAACCACCACCTGATACTGATAGCCAAAAATGATGAGGGTCTGAGAAATCTGTTTAAGCTCTCCACACTCGCCTACAAGGAGGGTTTTTACTACAAACCGAGGATAGACTACGAACTCCTTGAGGAATACGGAAAGGGTCTTATAGCCCTTACTGCCTGTTTGAAGGGGGTTCCCACCTACTATGCCTCCATAAACGAGGTTCAAAAGGCAAAGGAGTGGGTAAAGAAATTGAAAGACATCTTCGGAGAAGACCTCTATCTTGAGCTTCAGGCAAACGACCTGCCCGAGCAGGAGGTAGCCAACAGAAACCTTATAGAGATAGCAAAAAAATACGATGTCAAGCTCATAGCCACCAACGACTCCCACTACCTGAACCCGGAAGACAAGGAAGCCCACACGGTTCTGATGGCTATTCAGATGAAAAAGACTATCCACGACATAAGTAAGGGAGGTTTCAGGTGTGCCAACGACGGGCTTCACTTCGCCTCTCCCGAAGAGATGTGGAAGAAATTTGAAGGTAAGTTTGAAGGGTGGGAGGAAGCCCTCCTGAGCACCTTGGAGGTGGCGGATAAAGTAGCAAGTTCCTTCGAGATCTTTGAAAACAAAACCTTTATGCTTCCCCACTATCAGGTCCCCCAAGATACCAACCTTGAAGAGCATCTCAGAGAACTTGCGATAAAGGGTCTAAAGCAAAGGATAGAGAGGGGGCAGGCGAAGGACTCCAAAGAATACTGGGATAGGCTTGAATACGAACTTGAAGTCATAAACAAAATGGGCTTTGCAGGATACTTCCTGATAGTTCAGGACTTCATAAACTGGGCAAAGAGCAGGGATATTCCCGTAGGTCCGGGGAGAGGTTCCGCTGCAGGATCCCTCGTAGCCTATGCGGTGGGCATAACCGATGTAGATCCCATAAAGCACGGGCTTCTCTTTGAAAGGTTCCTAAACCCCGAAAGGGTTTCAATGCCTGATATAGATGTGGACTTCTGTCAGGACAACAGGGAAAGGGTCATAGACTACGTCAAAGAGAAATACGGGCACGAGAACGTGGCTCAGATAATCACCTACAACGTAATGAAGGCAAAGCAGACCCTGAGGGACGTAGCCCGTGCTATGGGGCTTCCCTACTCTACCGCCGACCAGCTTGCCAAACTCATACCCCAAGGGGACGTGCAGGGTTCTTGGCTCTCTCTGGAAGAGATGTATAGCACTCCCTTAGAGGTTCTAAAGGAGCGCTACGGCGCCCACAGGGGGGACATAGAAGACAACGTTACCAAGTTCAGGAAACTCTGTCAAGAAAACCCCGAAATAGACAAGCTCGTTCAGATAGCCCTAAAGCTTGAAGGGCTAACACGCCACACCTCCCTTCACGCCGCCGGTGTGGTTATCGCACCCAAACCCCTGAGCGAGCTTATCCCCCTTTACTACGACAGGGATGGTGCGGTAGCTACCCAATACGACATGGTCAAGTTGGAGGAGCTGGGACTCCTGAAGATGGACTTTTTGGGTCTAAAGACCCTAACCGAACTCAAGGCAATGAAGGACCTCGTAAAGGAAAGACACGGCACCGAGATAAACTTTCTCAACCTTCCCATGGACGACAGGGAGGTGTTCCAGCTCCTTCAGGAAGGAAACACCACGGGGGTGTTCCAGCTTGAAAGTGCGGGCATGAAACGCCTTCTGCGTAAATTAAAACCCGATAACTTTGACGATATAGTTGCCGTTCTTGCCCTATACAGACCCGGCCCCCTAAAGAGCGGTCTGGTGGATCGTTACATAAACAGAAAGCACGGCAGGGAACCCGTTGAGTATCCGTTCCCCGAACTTGAACCCGTCCTAAAGGAGACCTACGGGGTGATCGTCTACCAAGAGCAAGTAATGAAGATGTCCCAAATCCTTGCGGGCTTTACCCCCGGTGAGGCGGACACCCTCAGGAAAGCCATAGGAAAGAAGAAAAAGGACCTAATGGAGCAGATGAGGGAAAAGTTCATAAGGGGGGCGGTAGAAAGAGGTTATCCCGAAGACAAAATAGTAAAGCTTTGGGAGGACATAGAAAAGTTTGCCTCTTACTCCTTCAACAAATCCCACTCGGTAGCCTACGGATACATCTCTTATTGGACAGCCTACATGAAGGCACACTTCCCCGAAGAGTTCTTTGCGGTCAAGCTGACCACAGAAAAGAACGACAGCAAGTTCCTCAACCTCATAAAGGATGCCAAACTCATGGGTTTTGACATACTCCCGCCCGACATAAACAAAAGTGACGTAGGTTTTAAGATAGAGGGGCCGAAAAGGATAAGGTTCGGTATAGGTAGGATAAAGGGGGTGGGTGAGGATACCGCCAAGGTGATAGTTGAAGCACGGGGCACGAGGGAATTCAAAGGGCTTTACGATTTCGTCTCAAGGGTGGACAGCAGAAAGGTAAACAAAAAGGTCCTTGAAGCTCTGACCAAGGCGGGAGCCTTTGACTTTACGGGACAGAGAAGGGACGAACTCCTTGAAAAGATAGCCTCCTCGGGCAAGTCTTCGGCGGGTCTCGCCCAGAGTTCCCTTTTTGGGGCCTCTCAATCCAAAAAGAAAATGGATCTAAATGACATCCTTCGTATGGAGAAAGAAGTTATAGGCTTCTACGTTTCAGGTCACCCTATGGACAAATACGAGGAAATCCTGAAGGGTAAGGTCACGCCCTTGGAGGAATTGGAGGATCTTGAAAGGGGTCAGAGAGTAACCGTGGCGGGGGTAGTGTCCTCTCTTAAAGTTAAAAAGACAAGGAACGGAACCTACATGGCCGTATTCAATCTTATAGACAAGAGCGCAATCGCAGAGGTGGTAGTCTTCCCCGACCTATACGAGAGGGAAAAGGAAAAGGTTCAAGAGGATACGGTGCTCGTGCTCACCTGCGTGGTAGATGAAGATCTTGAAACGGAGGAGGTAAAGCTCGTTGCTGAAGATATCCACAAACCCGAAGACTTTGTCAAAAACGGAAAGCTAAAGATAATCTTCAAAAAAGAAGATGTAATGAACGGAAAGGCTTTAAAGCTTAAAAGATTCTTGGAGAGGTTTAAAGGGAAAGAGGGGGTGGACATCATTTTTGAAATCGTAGGTGAAGACTTCACAGCCCAACTCCAACCTCCGCCCGATATAAAACTGCCACCGTCACCCGAAGTGATGAACTTTATTAAAAGAAGATTGAAACTTCAGGTAATCGGCCATTAGAGGTGGGAATTTTCACACGCAAATTTTCTTCATGGGCGTATAATAAATCTAACATCTCTCAAAAAAGGAGGGTGGAAACATGAAGAAGGTGGTTGCCTTTTCCCTTGCGGGACTTGCAAGCATAGCCTTTTTGGCTTCCTGTGGATCAAAGGAAACCAAAACGGGTTTTGAAGGAGACCCCTGCCTCAAGGGTGCTCCCGACTGGGTTCTGAACCCCCAAGTTGAGGGATCAACCATAGCTGCGGTCGGTTCCGCAAAAATAGGTAAGGCTGGATTTCAGTTTGCAAGGACGGAAGCCCTTGCCAACGCAAGAGACGAACTCGCACGTATGATAGAGGTTAGAGTAAAGAACATGGTCAAAAACTTCATGCAAGTTACAGGTGTTGGAGATGCAGAAACCGTTGATAGGGTTTCAGTTCAGGTTTCTAAACAGGTAGCTTACCAGACCATAAGGGGGTCAAAGCAGGTAGCTATGTGGAGGTCTCCCTGCGGTGAGCTGTTTGTTCTGGTGGGAGTTGATCCCAAAATGGTAAAGGACTTTATTAAGACTCAGGTAGAGACCAGCCTCAAGAACGAAAGGGCGCTCTGGCAGATGTATCAGGCAAAGAAGGCTCACGAAGAACTTGAAAAGGAAATAGAAAAAGAGTTTAAAATGGGTCAGTAATGGTAAGGTCTCTTCTGCTTGCGGCGGGGGTCTTTCTTTTCTCCTGCGCTCCCAAATCCGGTCCGCCGGATTGGGTTTACCACTTTAAAGCGAAAAGGGGTCAGGTTTGCGGAGTGGGGAGTGCAGGGGTTCACATGAGAGGATGGGCTTACCAGAGGGCGACCGCCATCGCAAGGGCGATTGACGAGATAGCCCGCCAGAAGGGTGTTACGGTAAACGTTCAGGTGGAAAAGTTTATGCAGGGAACCTCTGAAGGAGGGTCGGTGTCTGCCCTCAGCGTTTACAGCGTCCAAACCACCGAGGGAGAGACAATAAGGGCGAGGGTAAAGGAAACCTACTACGACAAAAACACGAGGCAGTTTTACGTACTCATGTGTGAAGAGAAATGAAAAGGCTCATCCTCTCCCTTTGTCTTCTTTTAGGACTTTCCTTTGCCCAAGAAAGCTTTGAGGACTTCCTGAGGGAAGAACTTGGGGGCTACAAGCAAGAACAGAGGGACTTTGAAGCGTATCTCAGGGAAGTAAACAGAGAGTTTGAAGAATACAAAAGGATCGTTCGGGAGGAGTTTGAAAGGTATAAAAGGGAAGTTCTTAGGTATTGGGGCACCTACGAGGGCACAACCCGCAAGAAGTGGGTCCAATACGATGAGAACTTTAAGGTGAAGAAGGTCTTTGACTTTGAAAAGGGCGTTCTCAGGGTTGAGGTTATAGGAAAGGCAAACCGCTCCCGTATAAAGGGTATCCTTGAGGACTTTGTTTCTCAGGATAAAAGGACCGCCTTCAGGAGGGATAAGCTCCTTTCCAGAATAGATAAGAGGGTCAAAAGGCTCAAGCATGTAAAGAGCGCCTCGGTAGACAGGGAACCTGTCCTTGCCCCGATACTCTTCGGTCGCAGCAGGGTAGATAAGGCTCACCTCAAGGAAGGGGTTGAGAAGCTTCTCAGAAAGGGAAGGCTATACACAAAGAGGCTGAAAAACGGGAAAAGGGCAACCGTCTTTGAGGTAAAGGTCCCTCCCAAGAGCGTTCTGCGCAAGGCAAGGCAGTATAAACCCTACGTGGAAAGGGAGTCACAAAGGTGGAAGCTCTCCCCCGCCCTTGTCTTTGCCATAATCCACACGGAGAGCTACTTTAACCCGTTGGCAACCTCCCCCGTTCCCGCTTACGGACTCATGCAGATAGTTCCAAAGACCGCAGGAAGGGACGCCTCAAAGCTCCTATTCGGAAGACCAGTTTTACTTTCACCTTCCTATCTTTACAACGCCAAGAACAACATACAGGTGGGAACCGCTTACTTCTACCTCCTTTACTATAAATACTTTAAAGGCGTAAGGGATCCCGAAAGCCGGCTTTACTGTGCCATAGCGGCGTATAACACTGGCCCGGGAAACGTCGCCCGTGCCTTTACTGGAACTACCAAGCTCAAAAAAGCCATCAGGATAATAAATAGCCTAACACCGAGGGAAGTTTACAATACCCTTATAAGGAGATTACCCTACAGGGAGACGAGGGAGTATCTGAAGAAGGTTTCCTCCCGTATAGCCCTGTATAGGAATTTGTAAGGAGGTCCGGTTATGAAGGGTAAGGTCTTGGCTCTGACACTTCTTTTAGGAACCACCGCCTTTTCCCTACCGCTAATAAACGTGGAAGCGTCGGTGGGGTACGCCAGCCATGATCCTTCAGGATACCTACAGTATAAAGGTGACAGAGCGGATCTGGAAGACACCTTCGGTTTGGATAAAGAATCCAAACCCTTCGCAAGGCTGAAGTTGGAAATCCCCATAGTTCCCAACCTTTACCTCCAATACATGCCCATGGAGTTTTCGGGAACGAGAACCACAAATGTCCGCTACGGGGATGTGCAGTTCAGCGGAAGTATAGACACGAACGTAAAGCTTGACAGATACGACATTGGTCTTTACTACAACATTCCTATCGGTTGGGTTACCTCCTTGGGAACCCTCGGAACCCTTTCAGTTGATCCAGAGATAGGCATAAATGTCAGAGTAATAAACTTTGAGGGAACCGTCACGGGTCAGGCGATCGTTGGAAGCACTACCACAACGGAGACGGTTTCAAAGGATGCCACCGTTCCCGTACCTATGGGTTATCTGGGCTTGGGTGTGAAGACACCTTTCGTCTCCCTATTGGGAGAACTGCGATACATAAGCTACTCTTCAAACAGATACTACGACTATATCTTGGAAGCGAGGGTGAGTCCCTTTCCGGTAGTTTTCTTGGGTGTCGGCTACAGGTATGAAAACCTTAAGCTGGAAGATGTAAACGACATATACGCCGACATAAAGGTAAAGAGCCTTTACGCTACGGTGGGTGTATCCTTTTAAACTCTAGTCCACAGCTTGATAAATTCCTCCGACGGTGGTAGTTTATCCTGCGTGCCATGGAGCTGGGAAGAAAACTGTGGATAAGGTCCCTTGTTAAGGTAAGTGCGGAACCCATACCCTTTTTCTGGCCCATGAGGACCTTTGTTCACCACAACCCCCTCCATGAGCTGGAGCACTTAGACTTCTTTGAGGCGGTAAAAGAGGGGGAGAGGATATTCAGGGGCAGGGGTTTTCTGAACAGGGAAGGCTATCAATACCTTATGAAAAAAGGATACATTGACGAGAACGTCCTCAAAAGGAGGCTAAGGGAGTTCATAAGGGAAAGAAAGCTTAAGGTTGAGGGTCTTGACCTTGAAGATCTCCTCTACGACCTGATGACGTGCGAACCCGTTCTTGAACCAGAGGATAGGCTTTACAGGGAAGCGGATTTGAAGGAGGCTTCCAAACTTGTAGATTTTTTCAGAGAGGATCCCTCTTCGTGGGCTGAGGAGTTTAGAAAATCAATAGGGAAGAGGATAACTCTGCCCGAGGCCGTGGATCTCCTTACGGGACTGGAAACAGCCACCGTGGTGGACGAGCTTACCGTCAGAAACGCCATCAGCTTCTTGGACGAAGGGCAGGCTTCCGTGGGAATGCCTAAAAGGGAGCTGGGGCTTTTCAGGGCTTGGAAGGAGCTTGTCAGACACAATCTTAGGTTCATACTTAAAGTAGGTATAAAGTTCTGGAGGTTTGTCCAGAGGTTTGATTCCCCTGAGGAAGCCATAGAATACGTCCTCAGGGATCTGAAAGTCCCTCAGGACCTTTGGAGTGACTACATAACCGTTGACTTAGCCCGCCTTAAAGGGATAGTTGGCTTCATCCGCTGGAGATCCCAAAACAGGGACTACTACTGGCAAAAGAAGTATCCGGCGGACGTAGTCGATTATGCAGCTATCAGGCTCCTTGTTACAAAGGCTGTTTTGAGTTCCAGAGCCAGAAAGGTCTGCTTTGAACCCACCTACGAAGGTATAAGGGGATATCTAGAGAGCGCCACCGAAAGGGCTTACCTGAGATACGAATACTTTTCGGGCAATGCCCCGCCCATGTTGGCGGAAAAGCTCAGGGAAAATATATCGGATCCACTTCCCTTTTTGGGAGAATACCTTGAAGAGAAGGCGAAATTCAGGGCGGCGGTCTTTTGGACGTTCCTGAGCAAGTGGCTTTCCAGAAGGGGAATACACATCGGTTCTGTAAACCCCGAGGTCTTGAAGGAGCTTATAGGGGTGTGGAAAACCTTCAAAGAGGAAGAAGGAAAGATATGGCTCAAGGCTATGGAGGATACGCTGATCGGACGCTTGGTGTCTTCCCTGAAGGTCAAAACATCCGAAGGGAAAAGGCCAGAAGTTCAAGCGCTCTTTTGTATAGACGTGCGTTCGGAACGCTTCAGAAGGAACCTTGAAAAGGTGGCTGGATACGAAACCTTTGGTGTGGCGGGGTTCTTTGGAGTTCCTATGGCTTTCGTGGAGCTTGAAAAGGGGCACGAAGAATTCCTGTGCCCCGTGCTCATAAGACCGAGGAACGTAGTCCTTGAGCTACCCTCGGAGGGCAGGGAAACCACCGAAAAGGAAAGCCTCTTTGAAGAGATCCTCCACGACCTCAAACAAAACATCCTTACACCCTACATAACCGTTGAAGCTATTGGTTTTCTCTTCGGCTTTGACTTCATAGGAAGAACCTTTGCTCCCTCTTTCTATGGGAAAGCCAAAGACAGACTCTTCGGACAGCGGGTAAGGACACGCATACTAATAGACAAGCTCAAGCCTGACGAAATAGAGCGCATAGTAAGGTCAATCTTCAAAGAAAAGCTGACGGGCATTCTCGCTTCCGAGCTCGGTAGACCTCCCGACCCCGGTAAGGTGGATTCTTTGGCTTACAAACTTATGAAGGGTGAGGATATACTCCCGGATCTTGAGGATATTCTCCCCGATGGGGGAACCGCACGGAAGGTAAAGGAGAAAATTCAGAGGGACCACGGGCTTGACAGGGGCTTGTCGGATCTGATGAAGGAGAAGCTAAAGCACGTGGGCTTTTCCAAGGAAGAACAGGCACTACTTATAGCCAACGCTCTTAGGTCCATCGGGCTTACGGAAAACTTCGCAAGGGTCATCCTTGTCTTAGGGCACGGGAGTAAATCTGAGAACAACCCCTACGAGTCCGCCCTTGACTGCGGTGCGTGTGGTGGTGCCGCAGGCATGCACAACGCCCGTGTTTTCTGTCTTATGGCAAACGACCCGCAGGTAAGGAGGATTTTGAAAGAGAGGTTTTCCATAAACATTCCAGAGGATACCTTCTTCGTCCCCGGACTTCACAACACCACCACCGACGAGGTTACCCTATATGACTTTGACATGCTCCCACCTCAGCTCACACCCCTCATTGATGAGATTAGAGAAGCTCTCAGGCGGGCAAAGGTTCTCACCGCTACCGAAAGGGCTGACGAACTTCCCAAAACTTCAGACGTTGAGGACAATGCCCATGATTGGTCTCAGGTGAGACCTGAATGGGGTCTCTCGGGCAACTACGCCTTCATAATAGGACGTAGAGATCTTACGGAAGGGCTAGATCTCGGCGGGAGAGTATTTCTCCACTCATACGATTACAGGAAGGATCCAAAGGGCTTTTTCCTTGAAAACATCTTCTCGGGTCCCCTCGTGGTTGGGCAGTGGATAAATATGGAACATTACTTTTCTACCACCGATAACGAGGTCTACGGTAGCGGTAGCAAGGTTTACCACAACGTGGCCGGTAGGATAGGAGTTATGACGGGAAACCTCAGCGATCTGAGAACGGGATTGCCCCTGCAGACTGTAATGGAAAAGGGCAAACCCCACCACGCACCCGTAAGGCTCATAGCTGTGGTGGAGGCACCTTTGGAGATGGTGGATAAGGTAGTAAAGAAGGTTTACCACATCAGGATGCTTCTTACCAACGGCTGGATAAACATGGTCGTCCTTGACCCCGAGGAGCGCAAAACCTACCGATATATATCGGGTCGTTGGCAAGCACTGGAGGTGAACGATGCGTGATCTAAACCTTTACCCTATGAAAAAGGTAGAGATCATAGTTAGGGGTGAAGACCTTGAGTTCGTCCTAGACCTTCTTGAGAAGGCGGGTATAAGCGGATACACGATAGTTCACAACCTGTCGGGAAAGGGAAGCCACGGCTTTCACGAAGGGCACCTCCTTTTTAACGAAGAGGACACGCTTGCCATGGTTATATCCGTCATGCCCGAAGAGAAGGCAAAGGCGGTTCTTGAAGGACTCACACCCTTTTTCAACAAACACTCGGGTGTGGTCTTCGTCTCGGATACTATGGTGAGCAGGCTTGAGAAGTTTAAAGGATAAGCTCCTGCTCATATACCATCTGCTTTATAAGTCTTACGGAAAGCAAAACTGGTGGCCTGTAGACAAAGACTACCACAGGAAAATGGGCACCGATCCACGAGAGGAGATAGTAATAGGTGCTATCCTCACCCAAAACACAGCATGGAAAAACGTAGAAAAGGCGCTTGAAAACCTAAAAAACGCTCAAGCTCTTTCTTTTGAAGGGATACTGAACATGCCCATTGAAAAACTCCAAGAGCTTATAAGACCCGCCGGCTACTTCCGCCTTAAAGCGAAAAGGCTCAAGGAGGTTGTAGGGGCTTTAACTCCCGTTGACAAGGTAAAGACCATCGGCAGGGAAGAGCTTTTGTCCATAAATGGTGTAGGAAGAGAAACAGCGGACGTTATTCTCCTGTATGCGGGGGAAAGACCTTTCTTTGTGATAGATGCTTACACCCGCAGAATAGTAAACAGGGTCCTTTCCGTTGATGGAAGCTACGAAGATCTCAGAGGATTTTTTGAAACCAATTTACCGAAGGACGTAGAACTTTACAAAGAGTTTCACGCCCTCTTGGACGAGCATGCCAAAAGATTTTGCAGGAAGGCACCAGTATGCGAGGGATGTCCCCTCACGGAACTCTGTGAATACTCCCAGAAGGGTTTAAAATAACCTCTCCATGAAGAAGCTAGAGCTCCTTTTT
This sequence comes from Aquificaceae bacterium, assembly GCA_015490215.1. Classification (GTDB taxonomy): domain Bacteria; phylum Aquificota; class Aquificia; order Aquificales; family Aquificaceae; genus Hydrogenivirga. The sequence continues at coordinate 7,098 of WFYH01000154.1, read as the reverse complement.
GAGAGTCTTCTCTGGAAGTCAAGGTTGCTCGTTTTACTCGCGGTAGTCAGCTCAATAGTGGGATCCTTTGCTCTGTTCATAGCGGGGCTTTTTGAGGTTATGTTTCCTCTTATCAAGTTTGTAAAAACCCTTGACTACGAGATCCTCTCAAAGAAGCTGGTGGCTTCTGCCATAGCTTCCATAGATATGTTCCTTATAGCCACCTTTTTGATGATCTTCGCCTTTGGGTTGTATGAGCTCTTTATCTCAAAGATAGATCCCGCTCAGGATGATCCCGACAGGTCAAAGGTCTTTTATATAACCAACCTTGAGGACCTCAAAACCAAACTGGGCAGGGTGGTAATAATGGTAATAATAGTTACCTTCTTTAAGCAGGCTATGGAGATAGACTACGAAACACCCTTAGATATCCTTTACCTCGGGGCGGGAGCCTTCGGGATAGCCTTGGCTCTTTACTTCACCCACAAAGAGGATCACGATTAAAATAAAAAACGCTATGGCGAGTGTTCTGATATTTTTGGAGGACTTGGTGGAGGACTCGGAGTTTCTGTATCCATACCTGAGATTTAAGGAGGAAGGCTTTGAGGTTATATCCTGCGCACCCCAAAGGAGAGAATACAGGGGTAAAAAGGGTATGTCCTTTTTCCCCGATAAAAGTATAAAAGAGGTAGCCTCTCGGGAATTTGATTGCCTGTTCGTTCCCGGCGGATACGCACCCGACAGGCTCAGAAGATACGAGGAAGTTCTAAGAATGGTCAGGGACCACTACGAAAAGGGAAAGCTCGTTTGTGCGGTATGCCACGGACCTTGGGTTCTGATATCTGCGAAGATCCTGAAGGGTAAGAAGGTTACGGGCTTTGTGGCAATAAAGGACGACCTTGAAAATGCAGGAGCCATATATACGGGCAACCCCGTTGAGGTGGACGGAAACCTTATTACCGCCACCGATCCTGTTTCTATGCTTGAAATGACCAAGATTATAGTCAAAAGGTTGAAAGAAGGTTGATGTCTCTTTTGCTTCTTTTGATATTCTCTCTCCCCCTCTTTGCTGCGGATATCGTCGTTACGCTGTATCCCTTTTACGATATAACCCGAGAGTTGGCGGGTTCACGCCTGAGCGTGGACTACCTTGTAGATCCAAAGAAGGACTACCACCTTTACGAGCTGAGACCCTCAGACGTTCTGAAGGTAAAGAGGGCTAAGGTTCTTTTGGCGGGAGGCGTGCCGGTAGCCCCTTGGGAAAGGCAGGTGATCTTGCTGGCGGGAAAAAAGGCGGTCCTGCTATACACAGACGGCAAAGACCCTCACCTTTGGCTCTCCCCCAAGGAGATGATAAATGTAGCCGAAAGGATTTACAGGGTCCTTGCTCAGATTGACCCTGAGGGCAAGAAGGTATTCAAAAGGAACTTAGAAGGCGTTTTGAAAAAACTTGAAAAGCTTCACAAAAGCTATAGTTCCCTTAAAGAATGCAGATTAAAGAAGCTGATTGCCTTGCATCCTGCCTTTGGTTGGCTTGCAAGAGACTACGGACTAGAGCAGGTTGCCTTTGCCTCCCATGACCTTCACGGAGATACAGCCCTTATCGGGTTGAAATCCGTTACCGAAAGGGTAAAGGTCAAGCATCTGATAGTTCCCCTATCTTACAAAGGAAAGCTCGTTGACTTTTTCAAGGAAAGGGGCTTTAGGATATTCTTTGTGAATGTCAAGATAACCCCCGTGGGTAAAGCAAAAGACTACTTTTCTATAATGGAGGAAAACCTAAAAACTCTAAAGGAAGCCCTTTTATGTTCGTAGTTGAGGTAGAAAGCCTTTCTTTCTCCTATAAGGGGGAGCATCCTGTGCTTGAGGAGGTGAGCTTTAAAGTAGAAAAAGGAGACTTTGTAGGGATTATAGGACCCAACGGCGGGGGGAAAACCACTCTTCTAAAAGTTATCCTCGGTTTACTTAGACCCTCCAAGGGGAGCGTGAAGCTCTTCGGTAAAGATGTAAACTACTTCTCGGATTGGAAAAGGATAGGCTACATACCCCAAAGGGTAAGGGTAAAGGAGGACTTTCCGGCTACCGCATCCGAGATCTTGCAACTTTCCGACGCCGAGGAGAAGCTGCAGGAGATAATAAACTTTCTCCATTTGGAGGACATCCTTACGAAGAAGTTTGTTGAACTATCGGGGGGACAGCAACAGCTTGTACTTTTGGGTAGCGTTTTGGCGGAGGATCCTGACCTTTTGGTTTTGGACGAACCTACGGTGGGGCTTGATATACACGCCCGCAGGCACATAATGGAGATCTTAAGGGATGTTTCCTCAAGTCAAGAAAAGACGGTTCTGATGGTATCCCACGATCTCGGCGGAATACTTGAGGTTTCCGACAAGGTTCTATGTTTGGACGGAAGGGTTCAATACTTCGGTCCGCCCGAGGAAGCGCTTCACATCATAGAGGAACTCTTCGGTTTGGGAGAGTGGAAGGAGAGAAATGTCTGATTACCTCATATTTTGGAAATCCTTCCTTGTGGGCATATCGGTGGGGACGGCTTGTGCCTTGGTAGGAGTTTTCTTGATCCTAAACAGACTCTCCCTGCTTGGAGCATCCCTTTCTCATGCCTCTTTCGGATACGTAGCCTTAGCCCATCTGCTGGGGGTAAATCCCTTTATTTTTTCCATCGTTTCAGTCCTTGTGACGGGGAATGTCATGAGGCTACTTATAGCTCGGGGTGTGCCTGCGGATGCGGTGAATGCTCTTGTTTTCTCCCTCGGGGTTGCGGTTGCAGTTTTGATCGCCGGGTTTGAACGGAGCTTCTCGGAGGGACTCCTCGGCTACATGTTTGGAAACATCCTCTTGGTTACCGACGGAGAGCTAATTTTGTCTTTAATCGTGTCCCTTACAGCCTTGGTTTTCCTCCTTTTGAATTTAAAAGGTTTGCTTGCCCTTATTTTCAGTCCCGAGATGGCTAAGTTCAGAGGTGTGAAGGGAAGCCTCTTGGAGCACGGTTTTATAAGCGTTGCCTGCGGGGTTGTGGTCTTAGCCATGAAGGTGGCGGGCGTCGTTTTGGCTTCCTCCCTAACCGTCCTTCCCGCCCTAAGCGCCCTTACGGTGGCAAGGTCTTTTAAGGAAACTCTCCTTCTTTCGGTCTTATTCTCTTGGGTATCCGTAACCCTCGGACTCCTTTTGGCTATAGCCTACAACCTACCCCCGAGCGGTGCCTTTGTAATTCTTATGAGCCTTATTTTTGCTTTGAGCATTTTTTTCAGGAGGTTTGCAAGTCTCCGTAGGAAGGCAACGGCAAAAGTAAATAAGATTTCCCTTGGGTAAATTTCACAAACTTACCAGCATACATTTGGTATCATTTATAATTAGGGAAAATTCGGTAGGTAGGGGGATTTGCCATGAGGAAGTTTATAGTTTCAGCCCTATCGTTGGGGGTTTTATCTTCGTCTATCGTGATCCTTTCGTGTGGCGGAGGTGGAGGCGGTGGTGGAGATAAAGATGTGCCTTCTTCTCCAACAGTTCAAAGCTACAGCTCTGAGGTGGGAGTGAGTGTAGAGCCTCAGGCGGGAACTGACAATCTACAAGCGCAAAGCTTCAAGCTAAGGAAGCTTCAGACAAATACGGAATTCAGAATTGAAGTTGTGTCTTCGGACTCTTCGGGAAAGTTAATTGAGAAAAAGGTTATCACTGCAAACCCTCAAAAACCAGTAAGCGTGAAGGTAAAGCTCAGTAACAACGGCGGATCCGTCACCGTAAGTGCTACCGCTGATGGATACAACAAGGCTACAAAGTCTTTCAGATATAACGATCCAAAAGAAGTTAAAACTATAAGCGTTAAGCTAACACCTATTCCCGTTAAAACGCAGGTAGTCAATATAGACGAAGGCTTAACTATATCCTCCACAGGACAGAAGTATGTAAGGTTTGCCTTCTTCAGAGACGCTAAAGGAATAACCAAGCTTGCGGTGGGAGAAAGTGAAATAAGTAAACAGAGCAACGCACAAAAACTCATAGATGTGGTTATCCCGCTTAGCAAGCTCCAAAGCGATGTGGAAGCTCTCAAAGTTCAGTATAGGGACTTCAGTCCAAGCAACCCAAATGATTATAGAAATTTTCCAAGTGAGCAGACTGCGGATGGGAAAAAACTCGTATCCTTCGGTTTTGACTACCTTGTTATCACAGACCAAGATGGAAATAATCCTTTTGTAAACCAGTCCTCCCAAGGGCTTAGCACTACTCGTGTTGAAGGTGAATATTACAGAATTCTAAGATATGTAGATTGTAATCAGATAAATGAAATGAAAGAATCTGGTATACTCCAAGACGAAGATCCGAATAAAGAAGGTATCCAGTTTACCTTCTATGCCTTTGACCGTGATCAAGGCGGATGGGTAGAAGCAGGTCAGGGTGTTTTTGTCTCGAAAAGCGATATAAGTTACGAAGATATAGGAGATGACCCAAACTCAGTTGATACGGTTTGGGACTACATAATTCAAAACGGATGTGTAAATGATGATCCTTGCTTTCAAAATCCTGACAGCACAGCATGTGTTGATGTAAATAACGATGGTACTCCCGAAGATGTTAGCTGTTCTGGAAACAGCGTTATAACCGATATCACTAACATTTGTAAAGACGGATCCGGATGGGTAGTAATAAGCGTTACCAACCCAGAGTTTGAATGGAAAAACCTTGATTATGTAGTTCCAGAAGGAAATCAAAAGTGCTGTAGTTTCCAGATAGTAGATGAATCCGGCAATCCTGTCAGCGGTGCTTACGCATATGTCAATCCCTCTGAGAACAGTGACATAGAGTGGACGGAAGGTGTGGCGGACGAGGAAGGGAACGTTACGCTTTGCACCCTGAGTTACGGGAATAACCTTTCGGGTGAACTCTGGATATCTAATCCCTACACATGGGAATTTACACAAAGTTCTATAGACTTTAATAACTGTCCTAAAACCATAACCCTTGAGAATCCCTATAAGTGCACTGCGGAGGGTAAAGTTGTTAACGAAGAGGGCAACCCCGTTTCTGGTGCTTACGTTGAAATTTATGATGCTAATTATTTCATTTACAGATGGGGCTATACCGATGAGAACGGAGCCTACAGCATAAATGTGCCTTGCAATACCGACCTTTCTCTTACGGTGAACTGGTCTGGAACGGTATACAGTCTTAACGTAAACAACTCCAAAGGCACGAACGAGAAAGACGATGACGGACAAAAGGTTGTGTTGAAAGACTTTACCCTCCAGAACAATCCGCCTGAAGGATTTGCCTACGCTTGGGACTATACGGTTAAGGCTGGAGGGACTGTGAACATCACCGTATGCGCTTGGGACTGGGAAGGAGATTATCCCATAACCTACCAAATATCACCATCTGAAGGAACTGTTAATCCTTCAGACGGTCAGATAGACTCCGACGAGTGGTGTGAGGACGTGACCTATACCGCCCCAAATAATCAGCAGGATGTAACCATTAACGTAACGTTTAGAGATAACGCTGGCAAAGAATCTTCGGAGGTTCTCAACATCACCGTTACATCTGAGAATTCTCCTCCGGTTGGCTATCTCTACGGATCCGTCAGCTACGATGGAACTAACTACGTATATGACATTTATGCTTACTTCTATGATGAAGATGGTGACGAAATAAACTGGTCAATATCTAGTAACTGTGACGTTACGCTCACATCTGGAACAGATAGCGGTTCCGCTGATGGTTGGGGTGAGGCTATTGTTACCTACACTACGTCCACTAATGGTTGTGAGTTCACTCTATCTTTGAATGGTAACGATGTAGAAACTCTCACCCTGAGGTATCAGAACCTTGAACCTGAGGTTTACCTGTGGGTTAACGAAGGAGTATATGTATCTCAGAAAAAATCCTCAGCTACTGTGTATGCCTACGTATATGATGACGATGATCCCAACGGTTGGACCTGCCGGTGGACAGTTAACGATGCAGTAGATAGCAATGCTACATCCTGCGATACCTACACCCTAGATCTCTCCAACGCAAATCCCGGAGATAGCTACAGCGTTGAGCTTTGCGTAACCGATCCAGCAGGTAACAGGGGATGCGGATCCATCACCATTTACTACGGCGGATCTGGTAGTGCTGATATTGTCATTCAAAATAAATGAGGAGGTGTAACATGAGGAAGAAGCTACTTCTTGCCTCAGCCCTTTTTAGCACAGGTGTTTTTCTTGTTGCTTCTTGCGGGAGCGGGGAAAATGTAACAACCTCAACAACGGATTCACAACAGAAAGTTGGAACACTAAGAATCGGCGTGAAGTTCCCAAGCTCTGGCAACCTCAAATCCCAGCTTCTGGATCCGAATGCTCAATGTATACATGTTATGGTTCATAGCCCTTATAGTGATTACGGTTATTACTATGACTACTATTACTGGTATAGAGAAGCTATCCTCAGTCCCGAGAATCCTACAGCTACTATAAGCAATATACCTGTCGGGGATAACTATATCTCCATTTATGTCTACGATGGTCCTCCTTCAGCCGATGGATACTATTGCACCGGAAACTATCTTGACTCGGTTTACGCTTACGCCAAAATAGTGGAAGGTACCAATAGCTTCACCATAAACATGATAAGAGCCAAATGGACTTTTGTAGACAGCAACGGTAATCCTGCACCCATAACTCTGAACGGCACCCTTTCCACATCAAACGAAAGTATAGACGGCTTTTATGTATTATCTTGGGCTGACTCCTTAACCCCGGCATCAATAGATCTTAGTAAACCTACGGATTACACCCATTACAACGTGGTATTTTTCGGGAGTAACCTTAATGACTGTACATCTTCGGATCCAACCTTATGTCATACAGATGGTCGGTATCAGCTTCAACTGCTCGGTCCGAATACTTCCAACAATGCCTTTGAAACTGGATTTGAGGCCAGCACCGGCAGAGGGTTTCTCCAGAGCGGTCCGAACGGCGAAATCAGAGCTTTCTTTATAGCCGGAACACCGCCTTGCGACGAGTGGTATGGATACGCTGGATCGAGCTATTCGTGCAATTATGCCTTTAGTGATAATGCAGTTGAAGATTATCTAACTACCACCGTTGAAAATGCGGATAC
>WFYH01000153.1 GCA_015490215.1 Aquificaceae bacterium | reverse complement strand
TACAGAACCGCATACAGGATTTTCTTGGATATGAAGTATTTGAAGGTTTCCTTCGCAAAGTTCAGCTCTAAAGGAGAGGGAACAGAGGAACCACCCTTTACATTTGAAGACTTAAGAAACCTGATGTGGTCTAAGGTGGGGCTTGAGAGGGAAAAAGAAGGACTTGAAGAGGCAAAGAGGAAGCTTACCGAATGGCTTGAAAGTTTTTCAAAGGTGAAAAGAACACCCTATCTACGTCAGCTCTACGATCTCACCTTGGTGGCTCTTTTGACAGTCCAAGGAGCACTGTGGAGAAAGGAAAGCAGAGGAGTCCACTATAGAAGGGACTACCCTCTTGAAAATGAAGCCTTCCGCAGGGACACGGTGCTGTCGCTTTAGTCTTTTTTATCTGAGTTAAATCTGCCCCTCCAGCTCTTCTTACAAGGTGAGGGTTTTGTGGCACCCCTTTCAAGGGCTTTCTTCACATCTTCTATAAGTTTCTTTTTGTATTCCTTTTCCCTCTTGTCTATCTCGTGCTTGGTAATCTTACACCACTCAATAAGCTCCTCTATGGATGTTTGCAGCCTCATTTCATCTATTAAATTTAACAAAGTTCTGTGGTAAGTTACATCTTAATGCAGGCTCTTATTCTTGCAGCGGGTGTGGGCAGACGCTTGGGACACATAACGAAAGACAAACCTAAATGTATGGTGGAAATCAACGGAGAAACCATAATAGAGAGGACTCTTAGAAACCTTGAAAAGGCTGGAGTTGAGAGAGTAATCCTTGTTACAGGTCACGCGGCGGAAAGGTTAGAGAGCTTTGTAAGCGGTAAATTTAAAAACTTAAACTTTGTCTTTGTCCGGAACAGTGAATACTACAAGACCAACAACATCTATTCCCTCTACTTAGCAAGGGATCTCTTAGAGGAAGACAACACACTGCTTATGGAGAGTGACATACTCTTTGAAGGAAAAATACTGCAGCGTCTTTTAAAAGACAGAAGAGAGGTTCTGGCAGTTGTTGACAAATATCAATCTTGGATGGACGGAACGGTGGTGAAGCTTGACGAAGAGGATAACATAGTAGCTTTTATTCCAAAGGAATTCTTCAGCTACGAAGAGGTTGACGAATACTACAAGACTGTAAACATCTACAAGTTTTCCAAGGAGTTCTTAAAAGAAATCTATATTCCTTTCTTAGAGGCTTACATAAACTCGGTTGGGAAAAACGAATACTACGAGATAGTCCTCAGGGTAATCTCTTTCTTAGAAAGGGCAAAGATAAAAGCCTTAAAGCTTAAAGGTGAAAGGTGGTATGAGATAGATACACCACAGGATATAGAAAATGCAGAGTGTATCTTTGCCCCTTCCCCTCCGGTCAAACTAAGGAAAATCTCGGAAAGATACGGAGGTTACTGGAGATTTCCCTTCTTAAAAGATTTCTGCTATCTTGTAAATCCTTACTTCCCGCCGAGGAAAATGGAAGAGGAAATGAAAACATACTTTGGAGAGCTTTTAAGAAGTTATCCTTCTACACTACGTGTTCAAAATTTGTTGGCTTCCCTTATGGTTGATGTGGATGAACAGAACATTGTTGTAGGAAACGGTGCCTCCGAACTTATAAGCGCTCTTTCCGAAGCTGTAGATAATCCCGCAGGCGTTATGATCCCGACGTTTAACGAATATATAAGCAGATTCGGAAATCTCATAACTAAGAGACCCAAAAAGGAGGATTTCAGATACACAATTGAAGATTTAGAAGAGCTTCTTTTTCGCTCAAAGACGCTTATTCTTATAAATCCCGATAACCCCTCAGGAAACTACATCCCTTTCCATGAACTGATAGAGCTTCTTGAGATCAGCCTTAGAAAGGGAAAGACGGTTATAGTGGATGAATCGTTTGTGGACTTTAGCAGTGAGGGGCACAAAGCTTCTCTGATTAAAAGGGAAATCATAGAAAGTTTTCCGAATCTGATAGTTCTAAAGAGCATAAGCAAAAGTTTCGGCGTTCCCGGACTAAGGTTGGGCATTTTAGCATCCTCAAACAAAGGAATTTTAGAAAAGGTCAGAAAATCGCTACCTGTGTGGAATATAAACTCTTTTGCAGAATTCTTTTTGCAGATATTTCCTAAATACATAGAAGACTTTTGGAAGTCTTGTAAGAAAGTAAGGAAAGAAAGGAGAAGGTTTTTTCAAAAACTGAAACAGCTCCCTTTTCTGGAAGTTTTCCCTTCCGAAGCTAACTTCTTTATGTGTAAACTAAAAGGAAATGTTAAAGCTAAGGAGATTACCGAAAAACTCCTTTGGGAGAAGGAAATTCTCATAAAAGACCTGAGTGGTAAGATCGGAATTAAGGGCGAGTTTATCAGAATTGCTGTAAAGGATAAAGAGGAAAACGATTATTTTGTGAAGGCTTTGAAAGACGTTTACTCAAACACTTCCAACCTGTAAGCGTGCGTTGATCTTTCCTCCGGCGGGGGAAGTTTCATGTAGTCCCCATAGAGAACTCTGAGGTATGGGTCATAATCCTTAGGACCCCAAAACTTTTTACCCTCAAAGTCGTAGAGTTTAAGCGGATACAAGGATTCCAGAGGGACGAAGAAATTTCTCTCCGGATACCTTGAACTCCTAACAACCATGAGATCTTTCCCTTCCCACCCCTTATGCATTAGGTTATCTATGAGTTTACACCAATTTTCCATAATAAACCCTATATTGGCGATCTTGAAGATTCTGTCAGTAAGCTTTAAGAGCGCTTTGTGTATATTTAACTCACTTTTTTTCACAGTTATGCAAGGGAATATGTCAATGTATATGCCTGTGTTGTATTTTATCTTTCTACCTTGCTTGAGCTTTATGAGTTCAAACCTTTCCAGTAGCTTGCCTTTGGAGCTTCTTATCTTAGCAAAGTCTCTTATAAAGCCCGGATCAGTTTTTCTTGTTTGTAAGAACATATGACTTGGAAGCTCAGAAGGAGCAACTTCTAAAAATTTAAAAAAATCCTCTATGGGCATGCACACATCCAAGTCGTCATCCCAAGGTATGAATCCTTTGTGCCTCACGGCACCGAGTAGAGTCCCGCTATCAAGCCAATACCTTAGGTTGTATTTTTCACATATAGCATGAAGCGTCTCCAGCATTTCAAGCATTATTCCCTGAACCTTTCTTAAAAGTTCCGGGGGCGGAAGCTCCTTGTAAACTTCCACCTTGCCGTATATAAGGTCAGAGAGCTTCATTTCCCTTCTCAACGACCAGCTTTAGCCCCCTAACTTGAACCACCCTTATGGGGTCTCCCTTTTTTATATCCTGATCGCTCAGGGCGTCCCATATCTCACCGTGGACGAGGACCTTACCCTTACCGTTTACAAAGTCGGTTATCGCCTCTCCTTCTTCCCCTATCATTCCCTCCTTGCCGGTGAGCTTTTTTACCCTCTGAGCTTTCAGTCCGAACCTTCCCGCTACGAGAAAGAAGAGGGCTGTAGCCACAGCCATACCCACTACCACCGACTTTGATATTTCACCGTAGGGAGATCCGGGTTCAATCAGTATGAAGGAGCCGAGCATCAGGGATATAATTCCCCCCACAGCCAAGGCTCCGAAGGTGGGAGTGACAAGCTCAAGAACGAAAAGCAAGAGTCCGAGAACTATCAAAAGTAAACCGAGCCAGTTCATGGATATGACCGAAAGCCCGTAAAGTCCCAACAGCAGGCATATGGCTCCCACCACCCCCGGTACTATAGCTCCCGGATTGTAAAGTTCAAAGAATATCCCATAAAAGCCGAGCATAAGGAGCAGGTAAGCGACCGTCGGGTTGGTCAGCATCTTAAGGAGCTCTTCCTTTAGGTTTTCCTTGAGGCGGACAACCTCTTTACCCTTTGTCTCTATCTTCTTCTTCAGACCGTGCTTTTTTACCTCCCTGCCGTGGATCTTCTCCAGCAGGTCCTGAAGGTCCCTTGCTATCAGGTCTATCACCTTTTCCTTAAGGGCTTCGTCTGCGGAAAGGGCGAGGCTTTCCTTTACCATCTTTTCAAGAACTTCCGTGTTCCTACCCTTTTCTTTTGCTATGCTTCTGACAAAGGCGAGCATGTCTTGGAGTGCCTTTTCCTGAAGGATGTCCTTCCCTTCCTTGTCCTTTTGGGATCTGTCCCCGATGGTCACAGGGTGGGCTGCTCCTATATTGGTTTCCGGAGCCATAGCGGCTATGTCTGCGGATACGGTAATGATGGCGCCTGCGGAGGCTGCCCTTCCACCGGGAGGGTATACAAAGACCACCACGGGCAGGGGTGATCTCTGAAAACGTTGAACGATTTTTCTCATGGACTCAACGAGTCCGCCGGGGGTGTTGAGTTCAAGGACAAAGAGGGTTCCTCCTTTGCTTTCCGCTTCGCTCAGCACCCTGTTTACGTAGTCGGCGGTGACGGGGGTTATGGGACCGTCCCAAGTTCCCACGAACACTTTGGAAAAGGACAGACCAAGAAGAAGCAGAAGAGTTAGGAGCGCCCTCACCTCAGCGACTTACAAGTCTCATTATATCGTTTATGACCACAAAGACCATAAGGGTGATTATCAGGGCAAAGCCCACCTTTTGCCAATATTCCTTGAACTTGTCGGGCATAGGTCTTCCCCTGATCATCTCAAGAAGGAAGAGGAGTATGAGACCCCCATCCAATACAGGCAGGGGCAGTAGGTTGAAAATCCCAAGTTGAAGGGAAATAAAAGCCATGGAAGACAGGAAGGGGATAAGCCCGCTTTCGGCAGCCTGCCCTGCAAACTGGGCTATGGCAATTGGACCGCCTATGTTTTTTGCGGACACCTGTCCGGTTATTAAGCCCCCTATTATCTGAAATGTCATCACGGTAAGCTCTTTGGTCCTCTCCAGCGCCAGAGAGAGAGCTTCAGAAGGTGAGTAAGTTATCTTAACCGTCTCCACCAAGGGAGAGATGCCTATCACGGATCTCTTGGTCACAGGATCCACCGCAGGGACTACCTCTTTTACAAAAATCTTTTCACCCCTCTTTATCTTCAACTTTACGGGTTTTCCGTTGCTTTTTCTTATCAGCTTCACCACCTCATACCAGCTGCTTACCTTCTTGCCATTAACCTCAAGTATTACGTCTCCTTCCTTTAAACCCACTTGGTAGGCGGGGGAGGTCCCGAGTCCCGGAAGGTTTTTAAAGACCCTCCCTACAACAGGCGGCAGATCTGGGTTCAGCCCTAAATCGTTCGCAATTGAGTCTACGTCGGGAGCCGGAGCCTTCAGGGTGACCCTCTTGCCGTTCCTTTCCAAAACTACGCTTACTTCCTTCTTTCCGGAAACCGCCAATTTGACCACCGTTGCCTTTAGATCCTCCCACTTTTCCACTTTGTTACCGTTTATTTCAAGGATCCTGTCTCCCGCCCTTATGCCCGCCTTATCAGCCCAAGAGCCTTCTTCTACATAACCTATTACTGCCGGCTCCTTTGTGTATTTGGCTGTTTCAATCCCGACGCTGTAGACGAGGGTAAGGAGAAGGACCGTAAGCACTATGTTAAAAAGGGGTCCAGCAAAGGCTATCAGGATCCTCTGGAGGGGACTCTTTGAGGAAAAAGCCCTCGGATCGTCCACTTTAACATCTTCGCCATAAAGTTTTACGTAGCCTCCGAGGGGTATAAGTGCCACCTGATAGAGGGTTTCACCCCACCTTTTGGCTATAAGGGGAGGTCCGAAGCCCACCGAGAAAACTTCAACCTTGACGCCGAAGAGCTTTGCAAAAAGGAAATGTCCGAGTTCGTGAAACCATATGAGGAAACCTACGAGAACTATGAAGGCGAAAACCGAGTTAAAAAAAGCTTCCATACCCTTAGCCCTTGAG
>WFYH01000152.1 GCA_015490215.1 Aquificaceae bacterium | reverse complement strand
TGAGGATGCTCTTTGAAGCTGTGTTCGTGGCGGGGGAGATAATAGCGGTTAGCTCGGGTTTGGGCTTTTTGATGATGTTTCTACCTCAGCAACCGCAAACTACCGTTCTTGCAGGTTTTTCAACGATGCTCGCCTCCACCCTTTTCCTTACCATGGGAGGGGCGGAAGCCCTGTATGTAGGGCTTGCGGAAAGTTTCAGAAATCTTCCTGTTGGAAGCTTTAGCATCTATTCCTTGGACGGAGGGGAGATGCTCAAGCTCTTTTATAAGAGCTTCTCTATGGGGGTAAAGTTGGCTCTGCCCGTTCTCATAGCTTCAATACTTACCAACGTTATCCTTGCTCTTATAAACAGGTTCATTCCCCAGATAAACGTCTTTATGGTGGGACTCCCCCTTCAGGTGATAATTGGATTGGTAGTGTTTATGCTCTCCCTACCCGTTATGGGTCTTGTGCTTGCCTCTTATATGAAAGAGTATGTAAGAGCTTTCGTTCTGTTCATGGCGAACCTTTAGAGAGGCTCTTTTTCCTCTTCATTATTATCTCGGTAACCTTTGCCGCCTTTTTTGGGTCCATGCTTGCCAAGATCTGACCCGCCTGACGCTCTTTTAGACGCAAAAGTATCTCTGCGGCTATGTTGGGGTCAAGCTCGTTGAGGATAGCCCCCGCCTCGTCCGCAGGTGCCTTGCTAACTATCTTTATGAACTTTTTTACCTCCTTCTCTTCCTCTTCGGTAAGGGGTTTTTTGCGAAGTGCTTCCAGCCTTTTCCTCTCCTCTTGGAGCTTTTGGAGTTTTTCCTCTATGACCTTTTCTATCTCCTTTAGTCTTTTGCCCTGCTGAGCTTCGTTCATCTCCTTGAGCTTTTCCTGAACCGCACTCTGGGCGTGGACCGCAAGGGATATTAGGAGGACAACCTTAAGCCCCTTCTTTATAAGGTGCAAAAAGCCGAGCATAAGGGCTTCCCTTTTAACCGAGTCCGCATACTCTTCGTAGTCCCTCCTTTCTTTGAGTATCTGAGTTGCCTTTTCTTCTGCTTTTAGGTCTCTGAGCTTTTCAAGTTCTCTGTCAAGTTCTCTACGAAGTTCTTCAACCCGCTTTTCTATGCTTTCTATTTTGGAGATAAAGCTCCTTTGCTTTGCAAGTAGGGGCATAACGTCGGAGGTCTGGAGCATCAGCTTTTCAAGGAACTTAAGCTCACTCTCATATTTTTCTTTTTCTTTCAAGAGTCTGCTTATGGTCTCTTCCAATTCCCTTACCCTGCGGGCTTTCTCTTCGCTCTCAAGCTCCTTAATTCTCAGGATTCTCTTAAGATCCATTCCTTTACCCTTTCTAAATCCTCCCGTGTGTTCATATTCACAAAGGAGCAAAGCTCGGGATCAACCTCTCTTACCTCGTCCTCCTCTATGTAGAAACATTCGACCCGACTCAGGAAGTCCATAACCCTTTTTTTTCCTTGCTTTAGAAACTCGTAAAGCTCCCTCTTCAGGAAAGTAGAATAGACGCCCACAAGGGGGTAAACCTTTCCGCCCACTCTGAATACGGTGATCGATCCCTTTGCTCTCTCTTTCAAAAGCCTGAGAACTTCGGGTCTTATGAGGGGCATATCCCCGCTGAGTATCGCTACCCTCTCCCTTGGGGAAAGCTCAAGGGCGGTGTATATACCCACAAGGGGGGTCTGTTCTTGAAGCAGGTCTTCCACAATCGGAACCCCCAAGTCTCCGAATTTCCGCTTGTCCTTAGCCACCACGTATACCTTGGGGAAAACCTCCTTGGCGGATGCTACCACATAGTCTATGGTCCTCTTTGAGTTTATAGGTTCAAGTAGCTTGTCGGTGCCGAAGCGTCTGCTTTGACCCCCCGCAAGGATAAAGCATTCCATCACTCTTTAATATATATGCGGGCACCGTTTTTCAGTCTTATCACCGTTACCTTCCTCGTGCTTTGTCCGGGAGCTTTTATGATCACCTTGGTGGTGTCCCTTTTTACAACCTTAAGGGGCTTCCTTTTAAACCTCTTTTTGGGGACGTAAACGAATGCACCGGGCGGGACTTTTTCGCCCTTCAGGTGGGGGTTCAGGTCCCTGAAGGTTGTTTCCTTTAGATTAAAGGTTCTGACGATATCGGTCACCTTGCGGGGTAGGGCGATCAACCTTTTTTCTATCTTCACACCTACGGGTTCTATCCTTAGACCGTATTTTTCCGGATTTTGGGCTATAAGAAGTGTTGCAAAGAAGAGGGGAACATACTTTCTCGTTTGCTTCGGAAGTGCCCACTTGGTCCTCCAAAAGTCCCTGCCGGAGGTTCTTCTCTTCACGCACCCCTCACCGCAGTTGTATGCGGCAAGGACAAGCTCCCAACTG
>WFYH01000151.1 GCA_015490215.1 Aquificaceae bacterium | reverse complement strand
ACGCTGTAAACGTTCCTCATGTGGAAAACGTCATACATGTATGAATCCTTGAAAGGTGTGTCTTTGAGCTTTTCCTTTACCTCGTCTATGAAAAAGCCTTCATCCTTTAGCTTTCTGACGTTTTCACGCACGTAGGATATGTAGCTTTTTGTCCATTCTATCGCCTCCATGTCCATAGGGTCTCCGTGACCGCCGAGGAGCTTTTTAAACTTCATACCTTTTATCCTGTCAAGGACCTCAAGCCAAGCCTTTGTGGATACGTTCCTATCACCGAGGAAGGGGATACGTTTGTAAGAGACCAGATCACCTACAAAAAGGTATCCGTAAGCCCTTACAACCAGATCCGTATTCGTGTGGGCGGGTGTCATGGGAATAATCTCTATCTTTACATCTCCCACCTTTAGTGTCGTTGGCTTTTCAACGGTGATGTCAGGGGGGACGAGTTTAACGCTTCCAAATACGCCGAAGGCTCTTTGAACCGCTTCAAGAACCATATCCGCACTACCATCTTCATAAAACTCCTTCAGGTTTCTGTGGGCTACGAACTTGGCTCCTTCCTCCTTATAGGGATAAATCCCAAACCAGTGATCCATGTGGTAGTGGGTCACGATCACATAAAGGATGGGGGCGTTCTTTACCTTTTTGAGGGCGGATATAAACTCCCTTGCAAGTTCGGGGGTGGATAGGGTGTCTACCACAACCCACCCTTCGGGCGTAAGGATCCCGTAAGCGTTGGACATAAAGCCCCTATTTTCCTTTGAAGGTAAGCCGTATGTTCCCTTTGCCATGTATATGTTCTCGTCTACCTTCTTTAGATCAATGCCAAAGGTAAGGGTCACGAATATAAAAACCAGCAAAACTATCCCTCTCATGCTCGCACCTCCCCTTATCAGGTATAAAAAAATATAAGGTCTTAAACAAACAGCGGAAGGTGGGAAAGGGGCTGGTCTCGGAAGGGATGGACAAGTTTTAAGAAGAGGAGAGCCGTTATAAAAGCGTCTTCCAAGGCGGAATGTAAGTTCGCCACGGGAATATCCAGCTCACGGGCAAGATCTGCAAGGCTCATCCTATGAGATCCCCTCCTTTTCCAAAGACTCAGAACGTCCAGCTTGTAGTGAAGTAAGGGAAAACCAAAGTATTTTTCTGAAACCCTCTCAATAAACTCAACATCAAAACGCAGGTTAAAGCCTACGAGGACGGAACCTTTGGAGTAAAAGAGGAACTCTTTGATAACCTCCTCCTCAGGTCTTCCGAGCTTTTTGACTTCCTCCTCAGTTATCCCGTGCACCTCTACGGACTTCCTCGTAAGAACTTGCGTCCGAACGATCCTGTAAAAGGTCTCCGACAGATCCATCGACAGGTTTTTTACCTTCAGTGCTCCTACCGAGACGAGCTTGTCCCTTTTTGGGTTCAAGCCCGTTGTTTCCGTATCAACAACCACAAACGTAGATCTTTCTACCGCTTCGCTCAGGTCAACCTCTGAAAAGTAAACGTTAAGGAGGTCTTCATTTTTTACCCTTCTCAGAAGGCACTTTTTCTTTATGTTCAAAAATATGGTCATCTGGGGATGGATGCCAGAAAGCGCCTATCAAGGAAGTCCTGAAATTCGCTTACTATCCTCAAAGATTCTTTAAGCATATCCCTTTCCAATTTGGGAAGGTCACCGAGGTTGACCTCGTTTGTGGGTCTTTCGCCTTTCTTTAGAGCCTCTATTTGAACCTTCAACCTTACGGTTTGGAGGAAGGAAAAGGCTTCTTTAAGATCCGAGGAAAGATCCGGGGGCAGAACCGAAAGCTCCCTGAGCTTTTCTATTCTCCCGAGGGTTGAGGTGTCCCTTATACCCGATTTGAGAGCCAACGCCCTCACCCCGTGGGTTATGGGGAATATACCCACCTTTTTTAGATCTACTTTCTCCCCTCCCAAAAACCACCTCAGAAACCCCGTAGGGGGTCTGAACCTCACCGCATCAAGGAGCATATAGGCAAAGAAAAGATCTTCCTCCCTTATACTCTCTATCACAAAGTCCCTCAGCTCCTCAACGAGATCCGAACTCCCGTAGGCGTTCCTGAAGTCAAGGAACATTCCCACCTCAAGGGTATTCTGAGGATCGGGTTTGATAAACCAATCCTTTACCGTTTTCTTCCAAGAGGTGATACCCTTCCTCCACTTGGAGTTGGAAGCCATGACGCCTCCGGGACACGGAGGAAACCCTATTTCCGTGAGTATATCTATAAAGACCTTCCCAAGCTGGGAAAAGTAGTCTTCCACGTCTACATCAAGGGACGGGTAGGTGTCGTCGTAGATGAGCGCATTGTCCTGATCCGTTTTTAGGGTCTGTTCTCTCCTCCCTTCGCTTCCGAGAACCATCACGCTGAAGGAAACGGGAGGTTCCAACCCGACCTTTCTTATCGCAAAAAGAAGCGCCTTCCCTATAATCTTATCGTTTACCTCGGAGATAAGACGGGCTATATGATCCACCTTGAGACCTTCCCCAAACAGATCCGCCACCATATCCGAGGTAACGGAGTAAAGATAGGAAAGCTCCTTTACATCCTTTGCCCTTTCTATCTCCTTGGTGATAACCAGCAGGTTTCTCGTTTCTTGAACTATAATATCCCTGTCCTCAAGGACACCGAGTATACGCCCGTTTTCCTTCACAACCACCCTTCTTATGTTCAGCTGTGCCATCTTCAGCAGGGCATCAAAGAGGAAATCTTCTTTGTCCACCCAAACGATAGGACTGCTCATTATCTCTTTCAGGGCTGTTTTTGACGGGTCTCTGGACTCGGCTAACACCTTCTTTATGATGTCCCTTTCGGTGACTATACCCTCTTCACCGCCGTTTCTGACTATCAAACAGGTGAGGTTCTTATCCCTCATCAGGCGGGAGGCTTCGGTGACGGTCATATCGCCCTGAACGATAGGAACCTCCCTGATCTTTAGCTCTCCCACCTTAAGGGTGAGGAAGCGCTCAAACCTGCCTTCGGTCCTGTGGGATATCCTCAAAAGCTTCATGGAGGAGGCGAGCTTTTTGGCAAGGCTCTTGGTAAAGAAGTGCTCAAATTCTTCATATTTTTCCACGAGCTTTAGAAACACTTCCTTAGGAAGTAAATAAAGGATGGTGTCTCTGACAGTCACAGCCGTGACCGTAGGAGGCTCCCCGCTCAGGAGGGAAGGATATCCGAAGGTGTCTCCCTCCTCCAAAAAGTCTACCTCGGTCCCCTGAGCCTGCAGGGAAACGGCACCTTTTCTGATTATGTAAAGGTATTCCAGCGGTTTGGAGCCTTCGGTGAAGATGGTCTCTCCCTTGGGGTAGTAACGGACAAGGAGGTGAAAGGATAAGGCTCCCAGAGCGGTGTCCGGGAGCCTCGAAAAGGGGTAGTGCTCCTTCAAAAAGTTTTCAACGTCATGGATCATACTTCATGGATCTTTTTGGGATATCTGAGATCCTCAACGAGCTTTTGAATACGTTCGGAGGGCGGAGGGGTCATCAGGGTCACCACCACCGTAACGATCAGGTTGGCAACGAGACCGAAAACTCCCGAAGCGGTGTGCTGTATACCGAAGAGGGAAAAGCCCTGATACTTGTTCAGGTAAATGTATAGGATCGTAACCGCAAGACCTACCACGAGACCTGCTATTGCACCCTGTCTGTTTAGTCTCTTCCAAAATACCCCGAGAACGAGCGCCGGGAAGAAGGATGCGGTCGCCAAGGAGAACGCCCAAGCCACTATCTGAACGATGAAGGCTATCTTCTGGGCTGCGACAAAGCCCCCGATTATGCCCGCCACAGCAACCGCAGCCTTTCCGAGGAGAACAACCTTCTTTTCGGGTGCGTTGGGGTTAATCATCTTCGCATACAGGTCGTTGGAAATAGCCGCTGCAATAACGAGCAGCAGTCCGTCCGCAGTAGAGAGCGCCGCTGCAAGACCCCCAGCCATTACGAAGAAACCGACTATGGCTATCAGCCCAGCTATTTCGGGGGTAGCCAAGACCACTATGTCCCTGTGGATGTTAAGCTCAGCCCACTGGATTATCCCGTCTCCGTTCTTGTCTATAACCTTAAAGAGTCCCGTTTCCGCCCACTTCTGCGCCCAGTCGGGTAGGGCATCTATAGGTTTGCCCACCACATCTTTTAGGATCACATACCTTGCAAAAGCTGCGTAGGCAGGAGCGGTTAGGTAGAGGATCGCTATAAAGAAGAGCGCCCATCCTGCGCTTACCCTCGCATCCCTGACCGAGGGTGTGGTGAAGAACCTCATCAGAACGTGGGGAAGGGCTGCGGTTCCCGCCATCAGAACGAAGGTGAGAGCGAGGAACTGAACCATGTTGAATTTGACAAAAGGTTCTACGTAGTGAGGGGTTATCCCGTATTGGGTTTCAAGCTCAACTATATTCTGGAGGACTTTACCGTAGAGGAACTGGGGCAGGGGAATTCCAAACCACTGCAGGGCAAGGATGGAAACGGGAAGCAGGTATGCGGTTATAAGAACTATATACTGAGCCACCTGAGTCCAAGTTATTGACTTCATCCCTCCCAAGACGGTTGTGGCGATTATGATGATCATTCCTATGGCTATCCCCAGCTCAAAGGGAACACCGAAAAGACGCCCCATTATAATGCCGACACCCGCTATCTGACCCACCATGTAGGTGAAACTGATGATTATCGCCGTTATAAGGGCTACGAGTCTTGCGAAGTTACTCTCATACCTCTCCGCTATAAAGTCCGGAACCGTATACTTTCCGAACTTCCTAAGATACGGAGCTATCAGCAGAGCCAGCAGGACGTATCCGCCCGTCCATCCCATTATGTAGGCAAGACCGTCGTAACCCAAGGCGTAGAGAGCACCCGCCATGGATATGAAGGAGGCTGCGCTCATCCAGTCGGCGGCTACCGCCATTCCGTTCCAAAAGGCGGGGATCCTGCGCCCCGCCACGTAGAACTCAGCCGCCTCGGTAGCCCTGTTGTATATAGCTATAGCCATAAAGATGATTACTATCCCGAAGACGATAACGTAACCCATTATGTTCTCCATGGCTCACTCCTCCACTCCATACTTTTGATCCAGTTTGTTCATAACGTAGGCGTAGACGAATATGAGAATCACAAAGGTTATAACCGACACCTGAGCGCTGACCCAATAGTGCATCGGGAATCCGAAGATGGTGAACTTACTCAAAGGCTTGGCAAGAAGTGCCCCCACGTAGGAGACTAAAAACCATATGATAAGGAGAATGGAAATGAGCCGAACGTTCTCCCTGTGGTAAGCTTCCAACTTTTCCCTGTCCATCCCGCACACCTCCTTGAGTTAAACATAGTTTTAAAGTTTATAAAAGAACCTTTGAAAGTGTCAAACCTGTGAATTTATAAAACGTTGTTTTATTGTTTAAAGATTTGATCCGTTTTTGAAATGGGAGAAATTGACCTTTAGTTTCCCGAAGTGAGTATACACGCTGATGGAGAAGAAGGAAAGTCCTTTTAAATATTGGCATTTTGCTTTATGGTTATATTCTAATTTAATGAAAATAAAACGGCGTTTTGAAGCAGTTTGCAAGCTTGTTAGGAGCACGTCTCGGGGTTAAAATGTAAAGCAAATAACCGCAAGGAGGTGAAAAAGATGGCGGAGAAAGAAAAGGCGGAGGTTCTCCTTAAGGTCAAGGAGAAATACGAGCCTCCTAAGGAGTTCGTGGAGAGGGCGTGGATAAAAGACTATGAGAGCCTATATCAGGAGTCGGTAAAGGACAGAGAGGGCTTCTGGGCTAAGGTGGCGGAGGAACTCCACTGGTTCAAGAAGTGGGACAAGGTCTTGGAGTGGAAATTCCCCTACGCCAAGTGGTTCATAGGTGGGAAAACGAACATAACCTACAACTGCCTTGACAGGCACGTTAACAGCGGAAAGCGCAACAAGGTGGCTTACATCTACTTGGACGAAGACAACAATGAGAGGAAGATAACCTACGGTGAGCTCCTTGAACTGGTCTGCAGGATAGCCAACGGTCTAAAGTCCCTCGGAGTTCAAAAAGGGGACAGGGTGTCCATATACATGCCCAACACCATAGAGGCGATAGCCACAATGCTCGCCTGTGCAAGGATAGGAGCGATACACAGCGTAGTGTTCGCAGGCTTTTCGGAGGGTGCCCTTAGAACGAGAATAGAGGACGCAAAGGCGAAGGTGGTGGTGACCGCAAGCTACACAAAAAGAAGGGGTAAAAGGATAGACCTCCTTCCCACCGTTCAGAAGGCTATAGATGGGCTTGACTTTGTAGAAAAGGTTATCGTCTGGGACAGGGACGGAGACGTCCTTACAGAAGATGTAGGCGATATGTTTGTGGACTTCAACCAGATGGTCAAAAATGCAGAACCTTACTGCGAACCCGAGGTAATGGATGCGGAAGATCCCCTCTTCATTCTCTACACTTCCGGCACAACCGGAAAGCCCAAGGGTGTCCTCCACACCACCGGGGGTTACATGGTTCAGACCTACTTTACCTCAAAGGTTGTCTTTGACCTTCACGAGGACGATATCTATTGGTGCACCGCAGATATAGGATGGATCACCGGACACTCCTACATAGTTTACGGAATCCTTGCCAACGGCGTAACCTCCTTGGTGGTGGAGGGTGCACCGGACTATCCCGACCCCGGAAGATGGTGGAGCTACGTAGAAAAATACAGGGTAAACGTCTTCTACACCGCTCCCACCGCCATAAGGATGTTCATGAGATACGGTGAGGAGTGGCCCGCCAAATACGACCTATCCTCCCTCAGGATACTTGGATCCGTAGGAGAACCGATAAACCCCGAGGCTTGGCACTGGTATTACGAGAACATAGGAAGGGGCAAGTGTGTGATAGTGGACACTTGGTGGCAGACAGAAACGGGTGCCCACATGATAACCACGGTGCCTTCCTACCCCGCAAAGCCCGGAAAAGCCGGCAAGCCCATGTTTACCGTTGAGGTGGATATAGTTGACAAAGACGGAAACAGGCTCCCCCCCGATACTGTCGGTTTCCTCGTTATAAAGACCCCTTGGCCCTCCATGCTCAGAACCTGCTGGGGTGAACCGGAAAGGTATGAGAAATATTGGAACACCATACCCGGTGTATACTTCGCCGGTGACTTGGCATCTTACGATGAAGAAGGCTACATAATGATCCTCGGAAGGGCGGATGACGTTATAAACGTCGCTGGTCACAGAATAGGAACCATGGAGGTGGAAAGTGCTCTCGTGGATCACCCCGCAGTAGCCGAGGCTGCGGTTATAGGAAAGCCCCACGAAGTAAAGGGAGAGTCCATAAAAGCATTTGTCATCCTCAAAAAAGGAGTTGAACCCTCGGACAAGCTCGTTGAAGAACTAAAACTTCACGTGAGGAATATCCTCGGACCCATAGCGGTGCCCGACGAGATAGAGTTCGTCGATAAACTCCCCAAAACCAGAAGCGGAAAGATAATGAGGAGGGTCCTTAAAGCCAGAGAACTCGGTCTTGACGTCGGGGACGTATCCACCCTTGAAGACTGATTTTTCCGTCGGGCGGGGCTTTCCCCCGCCTGTGTTAAATTAAATAAACGCGGATGGTTGCAAAGGTTCTTGTGGTTGACGATGAGGAGGGAATAAGGGAGTCTCTTTCCTCTCTGCTTAAAGAAGAAGGTTTTAAGGTAAAGAGCGCCTCCACCTTGAAAGAGGCAAAGGATCTGATCTCCTCCGAGTTTTTCCATGTGATAGTCCTTGACGTTTGGATGCCCGACGGGGACGGGGTTCAGTTTATAGACACCATAAAGGATATCTCTCCCGATTCGGAGGTAGTTGTAATAACGGGACACGGAAACGTTGAGCTTGCGGTAAAGGCTCTAAAGAAAGGTGCCTATGACTTTTTGGAGAAACCCTTTTCAATGGACAAGTTCCTGATAACTGTTGAGCATGCCCTGTCAGAACTCAAAACCAAGCTCCGCTCGGAAGAGGAAGAAGAAATAGAACTTATAGGAAACTCCCCCAAGCTCCTTGAGATAAAGAGGATGATACCCCGCATAGCCAAGAGCAAAGCCCCCGTCCTGATATTGGGGGAGAGCGGAACAGGAAAAGAGCTGGTGGCAAAGCTCATCCACCGCCACTCGGGTAGAAGGGGACAGTTTGTGGATATAAACTGCGCCTCCCTCCCTAACGACCTCATAGAGTCAGAGCTCTTCGGCTACGAAAAGGGCGCCTTTACCGGAGCGGTTCAGCGCAAGAAGGGCAAGTTTGAGCTTGCGGACGGCGGAACTCTTTTCTTGGACGAGATAGGAGACATGGACCTAAAAGCTCAAGCCAAGCTCCTGAGGGTGATAGAAACGGGATGCTTTTCCCGCTTAGGGGGGACCCAGAAAATAGAGGTTGACGTCAGAATTGTTTCCGCCTCCAACAAGGACATAAACGCCGCCATTCAAGAAGGTAAATTCAGGGAAGATCTTTTTTATAGGATTTCTGTATTCACCATAGAACTCCCTCCTTTAAGGGAGAGAGGTGAGGATATAATCCTGCTTGCGGAGCATTTTCTGAATAAGTTCGCTAAGGAGTATAAAAAAGACTGCAAGGTCCTCTCCGAAGAAGCCAAGGAGGTGCTCCTTAGCCACCGCTGGAAGGGAAACGTCAGGGAGCTTAAGAACCTCATGGAAAGGATAGTTATCCTTTGCGACAGCGACGTCATAAAGCCCGAGCACATAGGGCTTGGTCTAAAGAAGTTTTCCCGTGATTACAGCTACATATTCCGCATGGACAAGTTCAAAGAAGCCAAAAGGGAATTTGAAAAGAGATACATAGAGGACAAGTTGCGGGAATACGACTACGATATGAAAAAGGTAGCCTCAAAGATAGGCATGGACCTTTCAAACCTATATAGGAAGGTGAAAGCTTATGGAATAAAGGTTAAGCAAGGTTCACTATAAGCCCTGCGGACACCGCTACGGCGGTTTGAACCCTGAGGGTGTAGGGTTCCAGCTTCACAGGAATGAAACCTTTCTCCTTTATCAGCTCCCCTTCCCTTTCGGAGAAACCACCCTCTGGACCTATCAGCAGAGAAAGTGAAGAGGCTCCTTTGAAGTCCAAATTCTTTATAGCTTTTCCTTCGCCGAAGCTGTCAAGGAAGAAGTTAAGCTCCGCAGGAGGAGATAGGCTCTCAAGCTTGACAGGATCGTGGATTACCAGAAACCAAGGTCTCCTGCACTGCTTCATGGATTCCTTCGAAATCCTTTCCCACCTCGGTAGCTTCTTTATCAGAACGTCCCTTTTCCTGAAGCTCCTCTCGGTAATAAGGGGGTAAATCTCCGAGACGCCCAATTCGGTGCATATGCGTATTACCTCCTCAAAGGCGGACAGGTCTACGGGGACCGCTTGGAGGACATAAAGGCGTATGGAAGGTTTACGTGAAGTGGCTTTTCCCAGAGGTTTGCAAAGAACCTTATCTTTTTCGGCTTTTACTACCTCGGCGGTGTAAAGATTCCCTTCCCATATAAGGTTTACCTTCTCCCCTATCCTTATCCTTCTTACCCTGAAGTGTTTAAGTTCTTCGGGGGAGGTTATGAAAAAGAAATCCGAATTTTTATTGTCCGCAAAGAAGGTATACATTTTGCGGGGGCGGAGAAGCCCCCGAAAGCGGAGTTACTTTATGCTTTCCCTGAGGTCTTTGGCGGGTTTGAAGGCTACCACCTTTCTGGCGGGTATCTCTATGACCTCTCCCGTTCTGGGATTCCTTCCCTTTCTGGCAGCTCTCTGCTTAACGGTAAAGATTCCGAGTCCGGGTATGGCAACCCTCTCTCCGTTCTTGAGGGCTTTAGAGATGGCTGCCACAGCTGCCTTGAGGGCGGCATCTGCCTCCTTCTT